>NZ_JAXEXL010000011.1:0-150265 GCF_034113385.1 Atopobium sp.
CTTCATGATTCTGGCCTAGGTAAGGATACTCACTCCATCATTTCTCAGGGTAAGCTAGATGCCATCTTACAAAGTCGTCCCGAAGAGCGCCGTGAGCTCATTGAGGAAGCTGCTGGCATTTCCAAGCACCGTCGTCGCAAAGAGCGCTCGCAACGCAAGCTAAAAAGCATGGATGAAAATCTGCATCGTGCAAAAGACATTGCGCGCGAGATTAATCGTCAGTTACGTCCTCTTGAGAGCCAGGTAGATAAAGCCAAGCGTGCCAATGATGTACAAAATCGCTTGTCTGAACTAACCACGCTTTTGGCTGTAGATGACCTTCGTGCTCTTCAGCGTGAATGGACGCGACTCAACTCTCAAAGTAAAGAGTCTGATGCAGAGCTCGAGCTTGCGCGTTACCGTCTGGACGAGAAACAAGCTGAGCTTGAAAAATTACAATCCATGCTTGAGCAAAAAGGTTTGTTTGTAGGTGATTTGGGAGACCAGCGCCGTCGTATGCAAGATGCGCTGGGTCGCATTAACTCTGACATGCGTCTGTTGGAAGAAAAGGGCAAGAACATGGTTGCCAAGCTTTCTGATATGCGCATGAATCTTTCTTCTTTGGAAAAACAAAAAGCAGATCGTACACAGGATTTGGATCGCAATCGCAATGAGCTTGCTAATCTTACGGCTCGGTTTAATCAGCTCGACCAAGAGGTGAGTGAGCTGGGGCCCAAGGCCATGGCTGCTCGAGAAGAGTTGCGTGAGGTAGACGGCACCATCGCTCAAATCACAGCCGAGCAGCGTGCTGCGCAGCGCATAAGCGATCAGGAAACCGTAGCGTACGCCCGCCTTAAGGAGCAGATTTCTAACGCTGAGTTAGAAGACTCTTTGTTTGTAAGCCGTCTTTCTCAGCTGGATGAGACTATTGCCATTTGTGATGAGGCTCTTGCAGAGCGCACGGCCAAGCAGCAAGAGCTTACAGATTCCATTGCCAAGCTGGATGAGGGTGTACGCAGCACTACTGCTGCTATAGAGGCGCACAAGCAGCAGCTGTCTGAGGCTACGACAGCAGAAGAAGCTGCACGTCAAGCTTTGAGTGAAGCCAGGGCATCGCTTGCTGCTCTTGATGCGGTAGAACGTACACATGCTACTGCAAATCCGCTGGTAGCACGTTTGCTTAACAATAAAAAAACTGCTTCTTTAATAGATGGGCGCCTCAGCGATTGTATTGAAGTGCCACAGCAGCTCGAAGCATTGGTAGAGCGCTTGCTCTCTGATGACGTTTCCGCTTTGGTTACATCTACCGAGAAGGACCTGAGCTTGCTCATCGATCAAGCGTCGCAAGATGCTTCTCATACCGGTCATGCAACGCTGGTAAATAAAGACCTATCTGCCTCATCTGCTGCCATCCGCAAACACAATACGCTTGCGCCTGCTTGTCCTGCAGATGGCACTATGTTGCTTGACCAACTTACTATTACTCAGGATGCACAGGCTGTGGTAGCTGCGCTTTTGGGTAATGTGTGCGTATGTCCGAGCGCTCAGCAGGCTCTAGAGGCTCATAAACGCAATCCTTTGCTGGTATATGCCACTGTGGATGGCACTACCGTGCTCACTGATGGCAGAGTATTGGTAGGCGCCGCATCTTCGAGTGAGTCTGGTTCGTTGGAGCGCAAGCGTTCCATACGTACACTCCAGGCTGGTATGGATGGTTTGGAGCATGCTCTTGTGCAGGCAACTGCAGCAGTGGAGCAAGCACGCACCACACTAAGCACTTCTCGAGAAGAGCTGGATAGCTCCAAGAGTCATGTGGCGTTGCTCAAAGGTGAGCTGTCAAGTGTGTCTTCTGAACTTGGCCGTTTACAGGGCCAGCGTAGTGCTGCACAAAATGAGCGTGCGCAACTCGCTAAGCGTCGTGAAGAAGCGACGCAGCGTGCACGTCAGGCGCAACCTCAACTTGATGAGCATAAGACCAAAGCCCAAGAGGCAGCTCAAACAGCAGATGCTCTTACGCAAAAACTGCAAGAGGTTGTGGAGTCTCGTGAAGAACTCTCTGCTCATGAAACAAAATTGGCAGCTCAGCTATCTGAGGCACGCTTGCAATTGGCTACCGTACGTGAGCGTAAGCGTCATTTAGAAACCAATGTGCAGGAACTGGAACGTCGTCTTCATGGTTTGGAAAGCCGCCATAGTTCATTAGAATACAGCGCCCGCTCCCTTGAAGTACTGCGTTTACGGGTACAACCTTTGCATGAGCGCTATTCTGCTATTCATGATGTTGCCATGACTTGGGCGTCTAGACTGCAAGATCGCGCGAGTTTAGCAGAAGCGGATTCTGAATCGCTTAAGAAAACTATTAATGATGCGCGTGCGCAGGTTACCGATGCGCAAAAGGCGTATGAGCAAGCGCAGGTGCAGGTGGGTGACCTTAAGGTATGTATAGGTAAGCTTGAGGTGCAAGTAGAGCAAGCAATTCAGGCTATTGTGGCAGATGGCAGCTATACCTTAGAAGATGCACTTGAACTTCCTGAGCCTGAAGACCGTGAAGCAGATGAGCGTGAAGTTGCCTCTCTTAAGCGTCAGTTAGCAGATATTGGCCCCGTAAACCAAGTTGCTATGGATGAGTATACCAAGCTCAAGACGCGTTCGGATTATATTGGTGCGCAGGTAGAGGACTTGGAAGCAGCACGTAGTGCGCTCGTAAAGATTACCGCTGCCATCGAGCGTAAAATGCGCAAGCAGTTCTTGCTTACGTTTGATACCGTTAACAAGAACTTCCAGCAGGTATTTGCTATGCTTTTCCCAGGTGGTAAGGCATGTTTAGAGATGACCGATCCAGATCATCTGTCCGAGACAGGCATAGAGATTGTGGCGCAGCCTCGTGGTAAGCGTATTACCAAGATGATGCTTATGAGCGGTGGTGAAAAATCACTTACAGCACTTGCGCTGCTTTTTGCGGTTTATCGCACGCGTACGGTTCCGTTTTATGTCTTTGATGAGGTTGAGGCTGCATTGGATGACTCTAACCTCGACAAGTTGTTAGGTGCTATTGAGCAACTTAAAGAACATACGCAGCTTATTGTTATTTCTCACCAGCGTCGCACCATGGAGCAGGCAGATGTGCTGTATGGTGTATCTATGCAGGCAGATGGTGTAAGTCATGTTGTCTCGCAGCGCTTGGATCATGCAACAGGAAAGGTGGTTGACGCCTAAATGGGTATTGCAGACCGTTTACGAGAAGGGCTCTCTCGTTCACGTGAAGCCTTAAGTGAGCTTTTTTATCTGGGTGGCGAAGTTGACGAAACGTTTTGGGAAGACCTCGAAGACACCCTTGTCATGGGCGATATTGGGGCAGAAGTTGCCATGCGTGTTACTGATGAGCTGCGTGAGCAGGCCGCTAAAGAAAACCTGCGCACAGCACCGGCACTTCGTCGTGCATTGGCTGCTAAACTGGCAGCAACGTTTCCTCAAACTCAGCGTGATCCCTTTACCGATACTCCCAGCTGCGTATTGTTTGTAGGCATTAATGGCGCAGGCAAAACAACCACTGTGGGTAAACTTGCAGGTAATGCTCGGTCAAATGGCACAAACGTGCTTATTGGTGGAGCAGACACGTTCCGCGCGGCAGCAATCGAGCAGCTTGAGGTTTGGGGCAAGCGCGCACAGGTAGACGTTGTTACTCGCGAGCGCGGTGCAGACCCAGCAAGCGTGTGCTACGACGTTTTGGAACAGGCCGAGAAAACCAACTCCTCGCTTGTTCTTATCGATACAGCAGGGCGTCTTCATACCTCATCTGACCTTATGCGTGAGTTAGCAAAGGTAGTAAGTGTTACCCGCAAGCGTGCTAACATGCCCGTAGCTGTTGTGCTTGTTATTGATGCTACAACCGGGCAGAATGGTTTGTCTCAGGCAAAAGAGTTTAATGATGCGTTGGATATTGACGGTCTTATCGTTACTAAACTGGATGGTACCGCAAAGGGCGGCATTGCTGTTGCCATTTCTAATCAGCTTAAGTTGCCAATTTATCGCATAGGTGTAGGCGAGGGGATTGAAGACTTGCAGGTATTTAATCCTCAGCAGTTCTGCGAGGCACTTGTGGGTTCAACTGAAGGGATATAGTTCATGTTTAATAACCTGTCTGACAGGCTTCAAGATACCTTTGACAAACTGCGTGGTAAGGGTCGCTTAACCGAAGAAGACATCACGCTGGCTATGCGTGAAATCCGCATGGCACTGTTGGAAGCAGACGTTAATTACCGTGTAGTTAAGGATTTTGTTGCTTCATGTAAAGAAAAGTGCGTAACAGCAGAGATTTTAAGCTCGCTTAATCCTACTCAAAACGTTGTTGCTATTGTGTTGGAAGAGCTGACGGATTTGTTGGGTGAAACCGAGTCTAAGCTCGTGCTTGCGCAAAATCGTACACCCAACGTTATTATGCTGGTTGGTTTGCAAGGTTCTGGTAAGACTACCGCTGCCGTAAAATTAGCATACCTGCTTAAGAAGCAGGGACATACACCTTTGCTGGCTGCTTGCGATACCTACCGTCCTGCAGCAGCAGATCAGCTTGCTACCCTTGGTGGCGAGATTGGCATACCGGTCTATCGTGGTGATGGTGCTCATCCTGTTGCCATTGCAACTGAGGCCATCAATGATGCCGTAAATCGTCTGTGTGACATTGTGATTGTGGATACTGCAGGTCGCTTGCAAATTGATGAAGCCATGATGCAAGAAGCCGTGGATATTAAGCATGCCGTTCGTCCTGATCAGGTTCTTATGGTTGTGGATGCCATGACTGGTCAGGATATTGTAAATGTTGTCTCTGAGTTCTCTGAGCGTACGGATTTTGATGGCGTCATCATGTCTAAGCTTGACGGTGACGCTCGTGGCGGCGGCGCTTTATCTGTGCGCGCTGTTACCGGTAAGCCCATTAAGTTTGTTTCTCTTGGCGAGAAACCCGATTCTCTTGAAGTGTTCCATCCAGATCGTATGGCCAAGCGCATCTTGGGCATGGGCGATATGTATGGCATCATTGAGCAGGCTCAACAACTTGCCAATAAGGAGTCCATGGCTGCTGCTGAGCGCATGATGCGCGACGGATTTACCATGGATGACATGCTTTTACAAATGCAGCAAATTCGTAAGATGGGTGGCCTATCTAAACTTGCGAGTATGATTCCTGGTGTTGAGCGTGCTATCAATCAGGCTGGTGGTGCCGGTAATCTTAATGATGATGCCATCACGCGTATTGAGGCAATGATTCGCTCTATGACACCTGCAGAGCGCCTGCGTCCAAAAACTATTAACGGACAGCGTCGCAAGCGCATTGCGGCTGGCTCTGGTCGTTCCGTGCAAGAGGTTAATGGTCTGTTGCGTCAATGGGGCGAGATGAACAAAATGATGAGCAAAATGAAGGCCATGACCAATACTGGTAAAGGCGGCAATAAGGCAAACATGCGCCAGATGAAGGGCATGATGCAGCGCATGGGCATTGACCCACGCAATATACGGTTCTAATACACAGAACTATTGGTCTATTGGTGCACAACCACGACTGTGCCAACAGGAACAAGGTTGTACAGTTCCGCGGCCTTATCGGCAGGTAGATTAATACAGCCGTGGCTGCCATTATACTGGTAAATAGAGCCGCCAAACTTTGCACGCCATGGAGCATCATGGAACGCAACTACGTTGCCAACAAAAGGAATCCAGTAATTAACATGGCTCTTGTAATCAGGTTTGCCATCGTGGTCTTCATCAAAACCAATGAGCGTCTGATTGGTACCCTTATAGGTATTAACAGCATATACACCAGTAGGAGTGCCATGGCGGGTTGAGGTGTTGCCACTTACCAGGTAACTTTCCCATGTTAACGTGCCATCTACATAGTAGCGTGCATACTGCTCGCCAAGGCTTACATCAATGTAGCTATTGCTCCAATCTTGCCCGCCAGCAGCAGTCCAAGCCTGAGCTGATTGTTTAGCAGGAATCTCAATATCATTGGTAGACTTTGCTTCAATTTGCGCCACGATTTTCTCGGCAAGAGCAGTGCCATCAATAATCCAACCGTAGGTGCCACCCGTTACAGAGACCTGAACTCCATCAGGGCGGGTGTAGGTGCGCGTAGTGCCTGCAGTATCTAGTTGTTTGGATAAATCATCTTTTGTCCATGTGGTAATTGCATTCGTGTCTAAGCTGGCATCCGTAGTTCCCGAGAAAAGCACCCACTGGGCAATATCCTCGTTGGAAAGAATGCGAGCTTCTGTGCCATTAAAGGTAAGCTTCGTGTTGCCAATCATATAGCTGTTGGCTTTCTCAACCTGAGCTTTTAAATCTGCATTGTCAGAGGTAATGGCAGGTAACTTGAGGGACTCTTCACCGAGCTTGATAGTAGATTGCAGAGCTATGATTTTCTCTTCCACAAACTTGTTGAGGGCGTCTTCATCAAGGGCGGTGCCATATATTTCTTTAGCGACTATAAACTTTTGCTGATTTTTATCAAACTGAGGGGATGCATCTTGAGGCTGCGTAGCATCTTTGTTAATGGTGGCAACATCCTCAGTTAAGGCAGCGTGTAGTTTGTCCTTGTTAAAGCTTGCTTTATATTGAGCGCTTAGTTTATGGGTCTTAAAGAGCTCAAGAGGCCACGCCCAAATGTTTTGCTCAGAAAGCGCTTGGGCAACAAATGCAGCTGTATCCAGCTTAATATCTAGGTCTTGGGCAGAGAGATGCTTAGAAATACCGTTGCCATCAATAGTAATAGCAAACGTATCCAAGTTTGAGTCAATATGGCTGGATACATCATGGGCAGCTTTAAGGGAAACATCCTGGGCTTGCAGGGTGGTTTTAGGATAGAACCTTCCCGAGAACACCCATGCTCCAGCACCGTAGATACCAGCTAAAAGAGCAACAGTTACGCCACCAATAAGAGCTATGCGTTTTTTGTTAAAAGAGTGCTGTTCTTTAGCGGGTTCACAAGAAGTTGTTGTATCTAAGTCCTCAGACGAAGTATCTGATGAATTGTCAGATAAGTCAGAGAAGTGCTTGGGGTTAGACATACAATAAAACCGCTCTCTTAAAGCTGTAAAGGTATTAACGGTACAGAGTGACCTCCATGATACCCTGTTCTTGTTGGATAGGGGGCGGCATTCCGTTTTACAAAGAAAGTTTATTATGCCAATTTTACGAGTTCATACTTTAGATGATCCACGGCTTGAGGTATACACCAAGCTCACGCAGCATCAACTCAGAAATGCAATTGATCCTGAGCGTGGCATTATGATTGTTGAGTCAGAAATTGCTATTCGAGTTGCCTTGGCTCATGGTCTGGAACCTCTGTCTTTGTTAGTGGATGAGAAAAAACTTGCAGCTATGGAAGACGTGGTGGCTCAGCTTGCGTATGAGGTCCCCGTGTTTGTTATGCCGCATGCTCTTGCGAGTGAGCTGGTTGGTTACAAGGTAACACGTGGTACGTTTGCTGCCATGAGAAGACCTGCGCAGGCAGACATAACAACGCTTTTGCGTACTGCTCGGCGGGTAGCTGTGCTTGAGGGCATCGTGGATTCCACTAATGTAGGAGCGCTTTTTAGATCTGCAGCAGCACTTAATGTGGACGCTGTTTTGTTGTCACCAGAGTGTGCAGACCCGTTTTCTCGTCGCTCCATTCGTGTGTCCATGGGTAATGTCTTTTTGGTTCCTCATGCACGTTTTGAAGGTGTATGGCCTTTGGAGGGTATAGAACAACTCCATGCTGCAGGGTTTACTTGTGCGGCATTAGCACTCTCTGATACCTCATTAACCCTAGATAATCCGAGCCTTAAAGAACATGAACGTCTTGCTCTATTCTTTGGTACTGAGGGAGATGGACTGACTCATAGTGTTATTGATGGCTGCGATGTTGTGGTGCGTATTCCTATGGCGCATGGTGTAGATTCTCTTAATGTGGCCGCTGCATCTGCGGTGGCATTCTGGGAACTTTGCCGTTAGGTGTGTAACAAGTCTGAACGGCTGCAATAAGGTGTTAAAAAGATAGAAGCGGCGTAGTTGCAATGTGCAATTACGCCGCTTTGGCATCTATACCATCCTCGTGCAAAAAACGCTTAAGAAGCGGGGTATGGCAGAAGGTATGTGGGTATGGCAAAAGCTTACTTTTCGTAAGCAGAACCTACTGGTGCAAAGCCATCTTGACGCTCAAAGATACGCATAAACTCTTCGCCAGTAATGGTTTCCTTCTTTTGTAGGTAACGGGCGAGCTCATGGAGCTTAAAGCGATTGGCGGTCAGGGCATCTCTTGCGGCTTGATGACCCTTCTCGACAAGGCGAATAACTTCCTCATCAATTTGTTGAGCAGTGCCTTCGGAGCAATTGAGTTCGGTTCCACCATTGAGGTAACGATTGCGTACTTGGCCAAGCGCAACCATGCCAAACTTGTCTGACATGCCGTATTGGGTAACCATGTTGCGCGCAATCTGGGTAGCTTTTTCAATGTCATTGGAAGCGCCTGTAGTAACCTCATTAAAGATAAGCTCTTCTGCTGCGCGGCCACCACACAAAACAGCAATCTTGTTCTCTGCCTCCTCACGCGTGGTTAAGAACTTCTCATCCTCTTCCACCTGCATGGTGTAGCCAAGCGCGCCAGAAGTACGGGGGACAATCGTAATTTTCTGGACGGGAGCAGCGCCTTTTTGAGAGGCGGCAACAATTGCGTGGCCAATCTCGTGGTAGGCAACAACTTGCTTCTCGTGTTCAGAAAGCACGGTGGACTTGCGCTTCTCGCCAGCAATAACCACTTCTACAGATTCTTGGACATCTTCTTGCGTGACGCGCACACGACCCATACGTACGGCTCGAAGTGCTGCTTCATTGATGATGTTTGCAAGGTCTGCACCAGAGGCACCAGGGGTAGAACGAGCGATAACATCGAGGTCTACGCCAGGCTCCATTTTTACGTCATGAGAATGCAGCGTAAGAATGGAAGTACGACCAGCAAGATCAGGAAGTTCCACCGGAATGCGTCGGTCAAAACGGCCGGGACGCAAAAGAGCTGGGTCTAAAGAGTCTGGGCGGTTGGTAGCTGCAAGAACTACAATGCCCTTATGGTTGTCAAAACCATCCATCTCGGTAAGGAGCTGGTTGAGGGTTTGCTCACGCTCATCATTAGTGGAAAGTCCAGCATCGCGGCGCTTACCGATGGTATCTACCTCATCAATAAAGACAATACAAGGTGCCTTCTCATTGGCTTGTTTAAAGAGGTCGCGAACTTTTGCAGCACCGCGGCCAACAAACATTTCTACAAATTCAGAGCCGGAGATAGAGAAAAACGGAACGTTTGCCTCACCAGCAACGGCTTTTGCAAGTAAGGTTTTACCGGTGCCTGGAGGGCCTACCAGCAAAGCTCCATGGGGAAGTTTGGCACCAATAGCAGAATACTTATCAGGGTTTTCTAGAAAACTTACGATTTCTGCAAGAGATTCTTTTGCTTCGTCTTGACCAGCAACATCTTTAAAGGTGACACCTGTTTCTTCACCATTGACTACCTTGGCACCAGATTTACCCAATCCACCACCAAAAGGACTGCCGCCAAAGGGGTTACCGCCAAAGGTCATGGAGTTATCGCCACCCATTGCCTTTTTAAGCTTACGGTTAAGCCAAACACCTGCTGCAATCATAAGAATGAGGGGTAGGATGGTTGTTACAAGGTAGTAGATAATAAGTGTGTTGGTATCATTGTTTTGCGTGGTTGCAGAGTACTTTACGCCCTTTTTATTAAGGGTTTCTACCAGTGATGTGTCACCAGGGAATTGTGTGGTTACAAAGTTTTGCTCTTTATTATCTTTAGAAGCGGTGTAAAACAACTCACCAGAATTGGTGTTGAGTTTTACTGAGGTAATGCTTCCATTATTGAGCATGGTAGAAAACTCGCTGTAACTTGTCTGAATGGCACTTCCCGAGCGCAAGCTGGAAAATGCAGAGTTAAGAGCAAAAATTACAGCCGCTGCCAGAAGCGCATACAGTAACATCGATTGATGTTTTTTGCGCTTATTCATTTCCATTAGGTACTTCCTCTCTTAGAGCATGAGCAGCAACAATGATAGGAAAATACCCCTTGGAGTTATGGTTCATACGCACATATTCATCGATTATGTACGCACGGTGTGCTTAGGCAGTATGCTCAGCAATCTCTCCCGTACGATACGCAAAGAGTAGCGCGTACAGTGAATTGATACGCTCTTTGATAGAGGCTCCAATGTCTGTGTTGGCAATTTTGAGTGGCTTATCTTCCAGCTCAAAGCTGTCATCATCAGATTCAATATCTGCATTGTTTACCAGTGCATATGCAACGCCTTGGAAGGGACGATGTGCTTTTATGCGCATACCGTGAGCACTGGCAATAAGGGTATAGCCTGCAATACCTGTCTTTGCGTGGTACGCCTTACAAAAACCGCCATCAATCACAAGCAGTTTTCCTTGCGCGCGCAGGGGTTTCTCGCCCTTAATGGTTTTAACGGGTGTATGACCGTTAATAATATGGCAATGTGGGCCAGTTAAGCCAAACTCTTCCAAAATGCGCTCACACACATGAGAAGACTCAGTGAGGTTGTAGTAGGCATCCTGAGGTTCTGTCCAGGAGCTTTTATCAGCAATAAAGCTGCGCTCAAACGTTTTTACGACCCGTCCCGAAAGGGGAGAATACTTACCGCACCACAGATACCACATCCAGTCCAGCGCCGCCTGGTCATGCTCATGCCAGGCACGGCGTGCAATGCGGTCACAAAAGTCTAGGTATTCCTTGCCAGCAAAATGTCTTCCTGCGCAGGTAACTGGTCTAAAACTGCCATACATATGGAGCGGAATGCAGCCATGGAACAATAGATTGTTGTTGTAGGTTAGATAGATTGAGCCATGTTCATATAAGAAGTTAATATGCTTTTGCAAACGTTCTGATTCGCGGAAAGACTTACGTAGGCCCTGCATAATGGTGGTTTCTTCGGGGGAAAGCGCGTAAGGGTTGGTGAAGTCTATGGTAGGGAAGTCTGTGGTAATAAGGTCGAAGGTCTGGTTACCAATTTGTACCGTGCCAGCAGATATATCCATCTTATCCAAAAACAGGCGGTCCATCATAGCAAAGTCTGGACTCCGTTTAATGACCTGGCCTTCGAGCTTAAAGAGTATGACGGCAATGGCTTTATTGATGGGAGTGATGGCGTCATCTGCTCGATAGGTTTTCTCGGCAAACAGCGCGAGCTCACGCAGGGAGATGCCGTATGAGCGTTCCAGCAGGTCGTAGGAGTTGTAGCGGATATTGTTGCGTACAACCGATGCAATGCAGGCGTCTGACCCTGCGGCAGCGCCCATCCAACAAATGTCGTGATTGCCCCATTGAATATCAAGAGAGTGGTAGACCATAAGGCGGTCGATGATTTTATCGGCATGAGCTCCGCGGTCAAAAAGATCGCCGACGATGTGCAGATGGTCTACGGCTAAGCGTTTAATGAGCTCCGACAAAGAAATGATGAAGTCATTGGCAGAACCTGTTGCTACGATAGATTCAATAATGTGTACATGGTAGTCATGACGGCTTTCTTCCCCGATGGAAGATGCGCGCAGCAGCTCGTCAATGATATACGCGTACGTTTGTGGTAATGCTTTGCGTACCTTGGAGCGGGTGTACACACTGGAAAGATGTCGAGCAATGCGAACCAGTTGCAAGAGGGTGTTGTAATACCAGGCATCATCCTTCTTGGTAAGCAAAGAGAGTTTCTCGCGTGGGTAGTAGAGTAACGTGCACAAATCATCTTGCTCGGTGGCTGTGAGCTCATGTCTAAAAAGAGCACGTACGCGCTCGCGAATAACGCCTGAGCAGTTGTTAAGGATGTGTTCAAACGCTTCCGCTTCTCCGTGTACATCACTCATAAAATGCTCGGTTGCTTTGGGCAAATTGAGGATGGCTTGCAGATTAATGATTTCCGTGTAAACCGCCTGTGATGTGGGGAATTGTTCGGAAAGAAGTTTGAGGTATGCAGTATCAAAATACTGTTCTGTGTTTTGGTGTTGCACGGCAGTGCTCCTTTTACTATCTGTTACAAAACAACTGATAGGTGGTATGTGTCAACTCGTTGCGTGCCTGTTTTGATTGTACGGGATTGTATGGCCATGCGCGTCTTAGTATGCGCAGGGTTAGGTAGGCGTACGATGGACAAAATATATTCATGAATCCCCAACGTATTATTCACAACCTGACTGTTTACCATATAGGCGTGCTATCATAACGATTTACATACATGCATCCAAGAAGAACCTGAGTGTATGGCAGGTTCTTCTTTTACGCGGTACGAAAAGGGGTACTTGAGTGGCAAACGAGTATAAGAAGACAATGAATCTTCCAAACACTGGTTTTCCTATGCGTGCAAGCTTGGCTTCTCGTGAGCCTGAGCGCCGTCGTGCTTGGGATGAAGAGGGTGTTTATGAGCAAATGCTCAAAAAGAATGAAGGGCACAAAAAGTTTGTCCTGCATGATGGCCCTCCTTATGCAAATGGTCCCATTCACCTTGGTCATGCTCAAAACAAGATTTCCAAGGACATTATTAATCGCTATTGGTCCATGCGCGGCTATCAAACCCCTTATGTTCCTGGTTGGGATTGCCATGGTCAGCCCATTGAGCATAAAGTTGAAGAAATGCTTGGTACTGCTAAGTTCAATGAGCTGCCTGTAGAGAAAATCCGTGAGCTTTGTCGCAAAATGGCGGTAGAGCAAGTAGATACACAGCGTCAAGGCTTTAAACGTTTAGGTGTCTTGGGCGAATGGGACAATCCCTATCTGACTTACGTCCATGATTATGATGCTACCGATATAGAAATCTTTAAAGCCGTCTTTGATAATGGTGCTGTTTATCGCGGTAGTAAACCTGTGCATTGGTGCACGCATTGTCATACGGCACTTTCTGAGGCAGAGATTGAGTACAGTGATGAAGTATCGCCTGCCATCTTTGTACGTTTTGAACTCACTACCGTACCCGAGGGTCTTGAGGCGTATGCCGGCGCTATTTGGGTAGACATTTGGACCACCACCCCTTGGACCATGCCTGCCGATATGGCTGTTATTCTTCATCCAGAGGCCAGCTACGTTGCCATTAAGGTTGAAGACCGTATTGAGCTTATGGCAGAGGCATTAGTTCAAAAGAATGTGGAACGCTTTGGCTATACCAACTACGAATTGATTCGTAATGAGGACGGTACCTTGTGGTCTCGCAATGGCGTTGAGCTTGCAGGCAATGAGTATAAGCAGCCCATCTTTGGCGATCAGGGCGTACGAGGTAAGTTTATCTATGCAGATTATGTAACGCTTGATGATGGTACGGGCGTTGTACACTCCGCTCCTGGTCATGGTGTGGATGACTACAATGCCGGTCAGCGCTTTGATATTCAAATTGTCATGCCCGTAGATGATGATGGATATTTCTATAAAGGTGAAGGACTCGGAAGTGGCGGTCCCTTCAGCGGTATGGAAGTTAATGAGGCTAATCCCGCTATCATTGCGTGGTTGGACGAGCATGGTCTTCTTATCATGCATGAAGATATTTCTCACAGCTATCCCCATTGCTGGCGTTGTAAAAATCCTGTCATTTTCCGTGCAACAGATCAATGGTTTGTCTCTATGGATAAAACGGGCCTGCGTGCTCAAGCTACGGATGAATTATCCCGTGTCACGTTTTATCCCGAGCACTCTCGTAACCGCATTGGCTCTATGGTAGAAGGCCGTCCAGATTGGTGCATTTCTCGTCAGCGTAACTGGGGTGTGCCTATTCCTGCATATACCTGCGCGGATTGTGGTGAGACCGTCATTACTGATGCAACATTAGATCGTGTTATCGATTTGTTCCGCAAAAAGGGCTCTGATGCTTGGTTTACGGATGATCCTGCAAGCTACTTGGGTGAGGCAAATGTATGCCCCCAGTGCGGGGGGCATCACCTTAAGCCCAATGCTGATATTTTGGATGTATGGTGGGATTCTGGCGTAAGTCACACTGCAGTTTGCAAGCATCGTGACAATCTACAGTTCCCAGCAGATATGTATTTAGAAGGTTCTGACCAACACCGTGGGTGGTTCATGAGTTCGCTTATCACCTCAGTAGGCGCTTATGGTGTGGCCCCATATAAGGCAGTTGTATCTCAGGGCTTTACCTTGGATGGTAATGGCCGCAAGATGTCTAAATCCTTAGGTAACGTTATTGATCCCAACAAGGTGTGTGATACACAGGGTGCCGATGTATTGCGTCTGTGGGTTGCCTCGGTAGATACCTCTACTGATGTAGCTTGTGATACCGATATTTTGTCCCATGTAGGTGACGCATATCGTAAAATTCGCAACACCATCCGCTTCTTGCTTGGCGAGCTTGAGGGTCAGTTTGACCTTGCCTCTGATGGCATTGCACTGGATGAGTTGCTTCCTAACGATAAAATCGCTTTAGCTCGTATGTGTGAAGTACACCAGATTGTGTCGCAGGCGTATGAAAGCTACCGCTTTAATGTGGTCTACCGTACGCTGTATGACTACATCATTACCGAGCTTTCCAATGATTATCTCAATGCAACTAAGGACCGTACTTATTGCGGTGGCAAGGACTCTTTTGAGCGTAGAAGTGCCCTTACTACCTGGTCATATATAGTAAGTATGCTCGTCCATGATTTCCAGCCCATCTTGGTATATACCACCGATGAAGTCATGGACTTTATGCCAGAGTCTTTGCGTGATGGCCAGACTCATGCAGCATTGCTCGACTGGTTTGAAGCACCTCTGAGCGAGGGGCAGTATCGTGAGTATCTGCCTGTATATGTTGCAGTGTCTGCAGCACGTGCAAGTTATACTCGCGCGTATGACGCTGCTTTGGCTGCTGGTGTTATTACCGAGAAGACCACGCAGGCTACTCGTGCCGAGCTTTCTTTACCGCAAGATTTGTATGATCTTATTGTTGCTCACAAGATTGATTTGGCAGAATCCTTTGTTTGCTCTGATGTTTGCCTTCATGTGGGTAATGAGCTTGTCTGTGAGGTGCTTCCTGCACAGGGCGAGAAGTGCCCACGCTGCTGGAACTGGCGTCAGTTGGGTGATGACGGTTTGTGCTCACGCTGTCATGATGCAGTAGCTTCACTGGATGAGTAAGTTAGCAAAAACATTTACGCTTTCCGTATGGGCCAAACTGTTTGTTATGACAACAGTGGCCTGTGCGGTTGTTGCGTTTGATCAATTTAGTAAAGCATACATGCGCCATTATCTTGCGTCTGGTCCTCAACCATTGTTGCCAGGCGTTATACGTTTGGTACTTGTACAAAACAAAGGTGCTGCGTTTAGTATTGGCGAAGGTTCATCATGGCTCTTTGTTATCTTTGCGCTTGTTATTGTGGTAGCAGCTTATATATGGGTGGTGTGTGATAAACAACTGCCCGCAAGCATTGTGATAGGGCTGGGCATTGTGTGTGGTGGCGGTGTTGGCAACCTCATTGACCGTGTGGTTGCTGGCGCAGTTACAGATTTTCTTGCTACAGAGTTTATCGATTTTCCTATTTTTAACGTGGCAGACATTGCTATTACCTGCGGAATTATCGGAACGTTTTTATTGGTGCATCACTTTGATGCTGCCAGATTAGATGCCAACGCTTCCTCTGTTGAAGACTCCACTTCTAATCAAAAAGATTCTCCTGATCAAGGGCAGGCATAATGGCCAGTCAGATGCTTGATTTTCTTGTAGATCCAGCAACTGCCGGCCAGCGTTTGGATGCATATATTGCCCAAGCAGGAAACTTTGCTTCGCGATCTGCCTGTGTCAAGCTTATAGAAGCTGGCGCGGTAACCATTAACGGCACTATTGCTCAAAATAAATCTGAACGTGTCATGCTCGGTGACCGTATTTGTGTCATCTATGAGGTACCAGATGAGCAAAAAGAGGGCGTTTTGCGCCCTAATCCTTACATTGATTTAGACATTCGCTTTGAGGACGAGTACCTTATGGTGCTTTCCAAACAAGCTGGTTTGGTCTGTCATCCCAGTCCTGGTCATGTGGATGACACGCTTGCTAATGCGTTGGTTGCCCATTGTGGCTACAACCATTTGGGTTTGCTGCAAGGGGATGATCGTCCTGGTATTGTCCATCGCTTAGATATGGATACGTCAGGTCTTATGGTTGCTGCTAAGGATGACCATACGCAAAAGTGTCTACAAGATTTGATTCGTTTGCGCACTTTGGATCGCCGTTATGTAGTATTGGTACAAGGGTATGTTTCTGCAGATCAGGGTACTATCGAGACGGGCATTGCTCGTTCGGCGCGCAATCGCTTATCTATGACCGTGTCTGATAATCCTTTGGCGCGTGAGGCCATTACTACGTTTCGTACGCTTGATCGTTTTGAAGCTGGTCCCAAGGATGAGGGATATTCGTTATTAGAATGTCACCTGTATACCGGTCGCACGCACCAAATCCGTGTACATATGCGCCATATTGGTCATCAGGTGGTGGGAGACCAGCTGTATGGTAAGGGCAGTTTGCAAAGAAACCTCAATCTCACCAGGCAATTTTTGCATTCATGGCATATTATGTTTTCTCATCCTGTTTCGGGAGAGACCATAGAGATGGGCGATTGCTTACCTTGTGATTTAGCAACTACCTTACAATCAATACAAGATCGTTCACTCGGTAAAACCACAGCTGGCGAGAAAATCATCGAGCAGCTCTTTACATGCGATTGGATAGAGTAGTGTACGAGTTTAACCACATGGCCATTACGCCCATTGTGTTGTTTAATGGCATTTTGTTCTTGTTTTACACCTTTGCCTATTTGTACCAGTTCTTTTTCATTATTCGTGTGCTTATTAAGGGTGATGTAAAGCTTCCGCCCGCTCAAAAGCAGCACAAGTATGCGTTCTTTATTGCAGCTCATAATGAGGAGGAAGTGATTGGCAATCTTGTACGCTCTATCAAGAACCAAAACTATCCTGCAGAACTTATCGAGACATTCGTGGTAGCAGATGCTTGCACGGATGACACTGCGCGCGTTGCGCGTGAGGCAGGCGCTGTGGTGTATGAGCGCAATGACCTAGCGCGCAAGGGCAAGAGCTGGGTTATGGATTATGGTTTTAACCGTATTTTGAATGAATATGGTGATGAGTTTGAGGCTTTCTTTATTTTTGATGCAGACAACATTGCCTCGCCTGATTACGTAAGCATCATGAATCAAGTCTTTGACATGGGCTATTTGGTTTCTACCAGCTATCGCAATTCCAAAAACTTTGATTCCAATTGGATTTCTGCCGGCTATGCTACTTGGTATTTGCGCGAAGGTAAGTTCTTAAACAATGCACGCATGCAAAGCCATACCAGTTGTGCAGTTTCTGGTTCTGGGTGGATGGTGTCCGAGAAAATCATTCGAGGTATGCATGGATGGGATTTCCATACCCTGACGGAAGATATTCAGTTTTCTACCTTTTGTGCTGCAAATGATATTTGTATTGGTTATGCGCCTGCAGAGTTTTTTGACGAGCAACCCACTACCTTTAAAGCATCTTGGGTGCAGCGTATGCGCTGGACCAAAGGCTTTTATCAGGTGTTTTTCTCGTATTGGAAAGACTTGTTGCGCGGCATTGGCGCTCGCAAGTTTAGCGCGTATGACATGATGATGACCATTGCCCCGGGCATGATTTTGACGCTTCTTTCATTCTTTGTGAATGCCACGTATTTAATAGTTGGTAATTTATCGAGCGGTTTTTTGGCAAAGTCTAATGAGATTGCCATGGCATCTGGCTCGTTAGTTATGACGTTTACCTCTATGTATAGTGTGTTTTTCCTTTTGGGTGTTTTGACTACCATTACGGAATATAAGCATATTCATTGCAACAATAAACTAAAGATTATTACCAACCTCTTTACTTTCCCCTTATTTATGATGACATATATTCCCATTACGGTTGCAGCTTTGTTTAAAAAGGTTGAATGGGTTCCCACAAAGCATACGATTGCTGTTTCGTTTGACGACGTTGTGAATACCAACGTTGAGTCAGGGTTTCCCAGCTCACCTCAGTCATAAATGCGATTGAGTGCGCTACAATCGTTCAAATAGTAAAACGGGTGGCTTTCAGGTCGCCAAAAAACAAAGGAGGAGCAGCTCATATGGCAACGTTTTTCGAGGGGGAGTCCCATACATTCTCCGAGTATCTGTTGGTTCCTGGTTATTCCTCATCGCAAAATGTTCCTGCTAACGTCTCTTTGAAGACGCCGCTTGTTAAATTCAAGCGCGGTGAGCAATCGGCTATTACCATGAATATCCCCATGGTTTCTGCCATTATGCAGGCCGTCTCTGGTCCTCGTCTTGCTATTGCTTTGGCACAGCAGGGTGGTATTTCTTTTATTTATGGCTCTCAAACTCCCGAGGATGAAGCCTCTATGGTGCGCGAAGTTAAGTCATATAAGGCTGGCTTCGTTATTTCTGATTCCACACTTACTCCCAGCATGACGCTCCAGGATGTATTGGATATTCGTGATACCACTGGTCATACCACCATGCCTGTTACTGAGGATGGCTTACCCTTTGGTAAGTTCTGCGGCATTGTAACCAGTCGTGATTATCGAGTTTCTCGTGATGATCGTAATCTTTTGGTAAGCGAGTTTATGACACCTGCTTCCGAATGCGTAACGGCAGACCCAAGCGTTTCGCTTAAGGTATGCAATGACATCATCTGGGATAACAAGGTCAACACGCTTCCTATTGTCGATAAAAACGGCAATTTGTGTTCTTTGGTGTTCCGCAAGGATTACGATTCTCATAAGGCGCGTCCTGAAGAGCTCTTGGATGAGCATAAGCGCTATATCGTTGGTGCTGGTATCAATACTCGTGACTACGCTGAGCGCGTACCTCTTTTGGTAGAGGCTGGTGCAGATGTGTTGTGCATTGATTCCTCCGAGGGCTTCTCGGAGTGGCAAAAGCTCACCTTGGATTGGATTCGTGAGCACTACGGTGATTCTGTAAAGGTTGGCGCTGGTAACGTTGTAGATGCAGAAGGTTTCCGTTATCTAGCAGATTGTGGCGCTGATTTTATTAAGGTTGGTATTGGCGGCGGATCTATCTGCATTACGCGTGAACAGAAGGGCATCGGTCGCGGTCAGGCTTCTGCTCTGATTGATGTATGCCGCGCTCGTGATGAGTATTATGAAGAGACCGGTGTTTACGTTCCTGTTTGCTCTGATGGTGGCATTGTGTATGACTATCATATGACCCTTGCCCTTGCTATGGGTGCAGACTTCTTGATGCTTGGTCGTTACTTTGCTCGTTTTGATGAGTCTCCAACACGTCGTGTGAACGTCAATGGTTCCTATATGAAGGAGTACTGGGGTGAGGGCTCTGCCCGTGCTCGCAACTGGGCACGTTACGACTTGGGTGGCGCTAAAAAGCAACTCTCTTTTGTTGAGGGTGTTGATTCTTATGTACCGTATGCAGGTCCTTTAAAGGACAACGTGGAAGGCTCTCTTACTAAGGTGCGTTCTACCATGTGTAATTGTGGTGCTCTTGATTTACCTGAACTTCGTGAGAAAGCCAAGATTACGCTTGTTTCTGCAACCTCTTTGGTAGAAGGTGGCGCACATGACGTTGTGCTTAAGGATAGTCCTTCCGAGAATAACTTCCGCTCATAAGCTGTAACCGCTGTCTCTTATCTATGTAACCTGTAACCAGGTAAAATAGATTTTACCTGTTAAACCCAAATGCACAATAATGTGCATTTGGGTTTTTATACAGCTTTATCACATTGTTATGCAGCTTCAGGCATATTGATACTCCTTTGGTACCATTTTTATTCTAGAAAAGAGTGAAGAATTGTGTAACAGGAGTATATCTTGAATTTAAAATGTAAAGTCAGGCTTGTGACGGCGCTTTGTGTGATGATGGCGACAACATTGTCATGTGCTATCCCTACGGTTATTTTAGCTCAAGAGGAATATACCGAGGTTACTACGGGTCCCAGAGGTACTATCCCTGCTGGTTCTGACAGTCTCAATTATGGTTTCGGGTCTTCGGAGACCTTGCGAATGGGAACAATACCTTCGGTTCAGATTCAACTTTCTAAACCTAATGTATATCTTATTAGTAACAACTGGGTAATTGACCATATCTGGGGTGCTAATAGTTCTAGCTCTAATTTTTTGCTCGGACTCATGAAGGATGATTCTGGTACAAATTATGATATTTTCTCCTCTCCAGGATTTGGTGGAAGACTTTTTGTTACCCGTAAGGCGGATGGTAGTGTAAATCGCATTAAGGGTGTTGTAGAAAAAGAAATTCCTAATTACGGAAAAGTTGAGTTCACGGCAGAGCAGTATCCTAGTGGCGCCAGTGGCATTATGCATAGTGTCACTATAAAAAATACTGGCGATAAACCATTGAAGTTTGTTTATATGAAGAGTGTGGATACTGATCTTGCGGGTAATGATAGCGTGCCCGTGCGCATGTATGGCCAGAATAAAGGCTTATATATTGAGAACGATAACTACAGGCTTGTGTACGATTTCACAACACCTCATGCGCCTCATAATTTCAGAAATTGGTATAACGGTCTGTATCGTCATCCTTTGAAAGATGGTTTTGAGAACAGTATGAACATTCCGTTCTTTCCATCAAATAACCTGCTAGCTCCTGGTGATGAAAGCAAAAATTATGCTCCAGACGCTAAAGTGGAAGGTCGTGGAGACACAGGTATTTGGATGAAGTGGAAACCAGTAACGCTCAATCCCGGAGAGAGCGCTACCTTTGATTATATAGTTCGTCTTTTTGAGCGTACCGGATCACAGCTGAGTGCTTTTAATGATACGAAACAGGCAGATGCTCAGGGTAATACGCGCAATGACAATCGCGACAACATTACGATAAGCGCTCGGGTTGATGTTGTTACTAAGTTTAAGGACTCATTTACTGAGGGCACTACTAAACTGTCGCTCAAGCACACCAATGCCGATGGCTCGGCTCGCACTGACGAGCTCAAACTTGGTAATACGATTTCTTTAGTGAACTCTCTTGGAGAAGTAAAGAAAACACTTCCTCTGAGTGATGTATATGACCCTGCTACCAAGCAATTGACCGTTTCGTATGCTAAGGCAGATTTCCCCAATGGTGTTGCTGAGATTAAGTTTACTGTCTTGCCTGATGAGAAATACGCAGAGCAGGAACGCTACCTGAGTGTTGATGCAGACAATACCACTAAGTTTTCCGATGGTTTTGTTGCACGTACCACTAACAATCTTAAGCTTAAGCTCAACGCGCTCGTCTTGCCTAAGGTCATGTCTGCCGCACCTACGCTTAACGTGCAAAATAAGACCATACAACAGGGCGAGAAGCTCGAATTGCTGTCGCTCGTAACATCTGCGATGGATTATGAGAACAAGGACCTGAGCTCTGAGGTTAAGGTTGTTGATGATGGTGGCTTTAAAAATGATGTAGTTGGCAGGTATACCGTTACTTTTAAGGTAACGGATAAGCTGGGTGCCTCCGTTACCAAGAAGGCTCTTGTAACCGTTAACCCCAAGATGGCTACACTCAATACCGCTCCCGTACTTGAGGTTCAGGATACGACTATTACCAAGGGTGATACGCTTGACCTTACTTCTTTAATAGTCACCGCAACAGATCAAGAAGATGGGGACCTTAAATCAAGTGTTCAAATCATCAAACCTAGTGGATTTGACACTGCTCAGGTAGGAGAGTACGTTCTTACATTCCGCTTGGTGGATAAGAACGGTGCTACGACAACCAAGACTGCAAAGCTTACGGTTAAGGAAGCCCCACCAGCTCCTAAGATTCCACAGGCACCTACGCAGCCAGCAAATCCTTCAGCCCCCGCAATAACTCTAAATGCTTCGGCAAAGGTTTCGCCTCAAAACACGGCTCAAGCTCAGCCTAAAGTAAGTGTGTTGCCCAAGACGGGTGATGCAGCAAGTGTTGCGGCTGTGCTTGGTATAGGGGCTTTGGGAGCAGCAATTCTGGCGATGGCTCGTAAGTTTAAGAAACACCAGTAAAGGACTGAGAGTTTCTTAGTAGTATTTGAAAGTTTTCGTAACAATTGCGTAACGACACCTCAAAGCTCTGAGGTGTCGTTTTTATTTATTTCAAACTGGGTTAAACTTTATAGCTGTCTAACTAACATGAGGGGAGTCCACGTGGCAGACGCTAGCACTACAGACGAGAAAAATTCAAACATTCCTTGGTATGACGCCAAAGAAATTGAAGCTAAATGGCAAAGGATATGGGAAGACAAAAAGACCTTCAAAGCTTCTGATGAATCAGACCGTCCTAAGAAATATGTGCTTGAGATGTTTCCCTACCCTTCGGGCGATTTGCACATGGGTCATGCGCGCAACTATTCCATTGGTGACGCTATGGCTCGTCAGGCTCATATGCGTGGCTATGATGTGTTGCACCCCATTGGCTTTGACGCGTTTGGCCTTCCTGCAGAAAACGCTGCGATTAAGCATAATACCCAGGCAGCCCAGTGGACCTATCAAAACATTGCTCAGGCTGTAGAGACTATGCACCGCATGGGCTTCTCGTATGATTATGACCGCTTGTTTAATACCTGTGATCCTGAGTACTATCGCTGGGGTCAGTGGATGTTTATTAAGATGTGGGAAAAGGGCTTGGCATATCGTGCTACCAGCCCGGTAAACTGGTGTCCTAACTGCAAAACCGTTCTTGCAAATGAGCAGGTTGTAGATGGTAAGTGCTGGCGGTGTGGGTCCATTCCCGAGAAACGCAATCTTTCTCAGTGGTATCTCAAGATTACAGACTATGCGCAAGAGCTCTTGGATGATTTAGACAAGCTTGAGGGTTGGCCAGAGAACGTAAAAGCCCAACAGCGCAACTGGATTGGTCGCTCTGAAGGTGCAGAGATTGACTTTATCCTGGCAGATGAGGATGGCACATCTCCTACCAATCAAAAAATTACCGTCTTCACCACTCGTGCAGATACTATCTTTGGCGTAAGTTTTATTGTGCTTCCTCCAGAAAGCGAGTTAGCTGCTCAGCTGGTTGTTGGTACGCACTATGAAGCTGCTTATCGTGAGCTTAAAGCGGCAACCGAGAAGATTTCTAGTGTAGATCGTCAAGGTTCTAATCTAGAGAAAAGCGGCGTCTTTACTGGTCGTTATGGTATTAATCCCATTAACGGTCGTCCTGTGCCCATTTGGATTGCTAACTATGTATTGCTGGATTACGGCACAGGTGCTGTTATGGGTGTTCCGTGCGGAGATCAGCGTGACTTTGACTTTGCCAAGAAGTATGGTCTGGAAATTGCGCCTATTATTTGCACCAAAGATGACCCTTTGTATGAGCAGCTCAAGGATGAGAAAGACCTGCGAGTAACTTCTGTAGACTGGGATAGCGCTATGGCTGCTGAAGGGTACCTCATTCAGTCTGGCGAGTTTACTGGTCTGAAGGGTGGCAAACACTCAGAAGCGATAGATGCTATTACAAAGTGGCTTGAGGACGCTGGCTGTGGTCGTGCTAAGGTTCAGTTCCGCCTGCGTGATTGGCTTATTTCTCGTCAGCGTTATTGGGGCAATCCTATTCCTATGATTCATTGCGATGACTGTGGTGATGTGCCTGTCCCCGAGCAAGATCTTCCTGTATTGCTTCCTCAAAACCTGGATTTGGGTGCCGGAGAAACACTGGCACAAAATGAAGAGTTTTATACAACTACCTGCCCTGTATGTGGTAAGCCCGCCAAACGCATTACAGATACCATGGACACCTTTACGTGTTCAAGCTGGTATTTTATGCGCTATACCGACCCGCATAACAATGAATTACCTTACAATCGCAAGAAGGCAAACCATTGGATGCCCGTAGATAACTACATTGGTGGTATCGAGCATGCCATTTTGCACTTGCTGTATTCTCGCTTTTGGACCAAGGTTGCACGTGACTTGGGAATGATAGACGTAGATGAGCCCTTTACCAACCTGTTGACGCAAGGCATGGTTAAAGATGCTCATGGTGCCACCATGTCTAAGTCAAAGGGCAATGTTGTTCCTCCTTCAAGTGTTATCGAGCCATACGGTGCAGATACCATGCGTCTTGCCATTTTGTTTATTGCGCCTCCCGAGAAGGACTTTGACTGGGATGAAGAGGCCGTTGGTGGCGCCAATCGCTTTATCAAGCGTGCTTGGCGTGTGGTTTGGGGGCTTACCCAGTCTGCAGACTTTAATGCAACGATAGAGTTGGATAAGCTGGATAAAAAATCTGCAGAACTCAACCGCGCCTTGCATGAACTTGGTATTCGCTGTACACACGACTATGACCGCGGTCAGTTTAATACTGCTATTTCTGCTGTCATGGAGTTGGTAAATGCGGCAAGTAAATACTTGGTAGATACCCAAGCTACTCCTCAGAATCGTAATGCTGCTTTGTGTGCACGAGTTGCTCGTGACATTGTTGCCATGTTGGCTCCCATTTGTCCTCATTGGGCAGAGGAGCTCTATCATGAAGCATTTGGCTTTAGTACCTCGGTATATGATGAGGTATGGCCTGAGTTTGACGAAGAGCAGGCCATCGCTGCAACTCAAGAGATTGTCGTTCAGATTATGGGCAAGGTACGTGCTCGTATTGATGTTCCCACTGACGCTACTAAAGAGCAGATGCAGCAGCAGGCTCATGAGGCGGTTTCCAATTTGCTTGAGGGTAAGCAGATTGTTAAGGTAATCGTTGTGCCTAACAAGCTCGTAAACTTTGTAGCAAAATAATAAGTTCATTATTTCGTAGTAGGTAGGTAAGGGAGGAAGTATGCTGTGTCCAAATTGTTCTCATGATCTTGGAGATGGCATACTCCCTGTTAGATGTCCTGAGTGTGGTCATAGTCTTGCAAATCTTTCTGATGCTCCTGGTGTGGTAGAAGGAGCAAAACGTGCAGCAGAGCGCAAAAAGCTTTTACGTGGTTCTGCAACTATTGAGCACGTGCGTCATCCTTGGGATGGTCACGGCAAAGCATTTGGCATTGGTATCTTTTTGCTAGCTCTTGTTATTATCTGCTTTATGCTGTGGCATCTGCAGGCGTGTGGTGGTGTTTCGCCCAATAATGTTGTTGGATGGCGCCTTGAGCGAGCGCAAGCAGCATTGGAACAAAAGGGCTTTAAGGTAGAAGTAACGGAAGAGTTTGATGATGGAGAGCCAGGCTTTGTCTTGAGTATGAACCCCGACTCCAACGCTCGACTTGCTCCTGGTACCGCCATCACACTAGTTATTTCTAAAGCACGCGTCATGCCAGATATTATTGGTAAATCTAAAGATGATGCTCAAAAGCTGTTAGATGAAGCCGGTCTTACGTATGAATTTGTAGAAGTCATAGCTGATGGAGACGAGAACATTGTACTTTCTGCAAACATAGCAGCTGGTAATAAGGCTTCGTCAAAAAACAAAATTAAGGTTGAAGTATCTAAAAAACGTACGGTACCTGACATTCTAAATAAATCAGAGGCAGATGCTACTAATGCACTCACTATGGCACAGCTTAAGGCCAAGGTTGTGTATGTGGCTGCTACGGCAGACCAAAAAGAAGGCGTGGTTGTAGCAGTAGATCCTGAAGTTGGTACAGCGGTAGAAAAAGATGCAGTAGTTACCATTTCTGTTACACAAAGCTATATCAAAAAAATTGAGGACAACGCCAAAGCAGTCGTAACAGCTGTGTATAGTGGAAGTCCTGCATCTGATGGATACGCTTGTGGTGGCGTTATCAAACAGTATGTAGATAGCTCTGTGACCATTGGTGGCAGCTCGGCTGCCCATGCTTCCAATAGGGACGTATACTATGCGCTTGTAAAAAATGGTAAATCTCTTCCTGCAGGCGTTGATCAAAAATTAGGCATGCTACCTCGTACATTGCTTAGTGTTGACAGTCTTGTTGGTGACGAGAAAGGCCACGTAAGCGCTTCGGTTACGGTGCGCTGGGATTGGTCTGCATTAGGTGGGGAATACTCAGGCGTTACGTCTACAGATACCCACACGGTAACGCTGAACTTTACCAAAGAAGGAAAGCTTACGAGTTTTAATGACCCACAAGCGGATGTACCATCGTATACCGTAAGCTAGCACGCTTGTTGTTTCCTTGTAGGACTCGTGTTGATTGCTGGTATTGGCTGTTACGCTTGATAAAACCTCTGTAGATAGGTATATTTATACAAGAATGAAGTTTGACTCTTAAGGAAGTGGGGTGCTCGTTTGGGCCCCGCTTCCTTCTTGTATGTACACAGGAAGGAGGGCGCTATGGCTAACGAGGCAATTGTTGCACGTATTATTGAGGTTTTGGAGCAGGCAGGAGAGCAAAACAATATTGATATCGTAGATGTAGAGGTTGTGGGTGCTACCAAAAATCCAACTATTCGTGTGCGCATTGATCATCTTGATCCAAAAGCAGAGTCCATCACTTTGGATGATGTAGCAGCTCATACGGGTTGGATTGGGGATTGTATCGATCAGATTGATCCGTTTTCCACGAGCTTTACCCTTGAGGTTTCTTCTCCAGGTCTTTCTCGTCCTTTGCGTCGCGCCAAGGACTTTACGCGTTTTGCTGGCGCTACGGTAGCGCTCAGCACCAATGCCCATGAAGGTCGCCGTCGTTTTACCGGTGAGCTCATAGGTATGGAACATGAAAACGTGGTAATACTGTGCGATGGTGAGCGTTACGAGTTTGCCTTAGAAGATATTAACCGTTGCACGATTAAGCCTGATTTTGATTTTACGTCTTCTTCATCAAAGAAAAAGTAGTTAGGGGAGAATATGGCATCAGAAATGATGGAAGCATTGATGACGCTTTGTCAAGAGAAGCACATCGACCAACTGTATTTGTTGGACCGCTTAGAGCAATCCTTGGCAAAGAGTTATGCCGACGTCATGCATCTGATTGATGGTGCAAAGGTAACCATTGATCGTGCAACTGGCAAGATTTACGTATATAAGCTGGTTCCCCGTGAGGAATCTTGGGATGATGAGACTGGTCTGTATACCGAGTTTGACGAGGTAGATGTCACTCCCGAGGATACCAGCCGTATTGCTGCCCAACATGCAAAGATTGAGATTAACAACATTGTTCGCAATGCTGCTCGCCAGCAAATATACGAAGAGTTTTCTGAGCGCATTGGTGACATTATTAACTGTACTGTTTTGCAAATTACCAATGACTTTACTATCGTAAAGATTCGTGAGGGTGTAGAGGCAGAGCTTCCGTATTTTGATGTGCGTCGCAATCCTGAAGAGCGCAATGAGCGTCCTGCAGGAGAGCGCTATGTTCACAATCAGCGCCTGAAGGCTATCATTGTAGATGTTCGTGACCCATCCAATAGCGCAGCCCCTGTGCGCGGTGAGCATGTACGTCCTTCCATTGTGGTAAGCCGTACGCACCCTGATTTGATTCGTCGTCTGTTTGAAGCTGAAGTTCCTGAAATCTACGATGGAATCGTAGAGATTCGTTCTATTGCACGTGAGCCCGGTGCTCGTTCTAAGATTGCTGTGTACTCTGCAGACGAGCATCTCGATCCCGTAGGTGCTTGTGTTGGACCTAAGGGTAGCCGTGTTCGTGCGGTTGTAGGTGAGCTTCATGGCGAGCGCGTAGATGTAGTCTTGTGGAGTGATGATCCTGCCAAGTGTGTGGCAAACGCTTTGTCTCCTGCAAAGGTGAGCCGCGTGGTAGTAGATCCAGAGACTAACTATGCAACCGTTATTGTTCCTGACGATCAGCTGTCTTTGGCAATTGGTAAGGAAGGTCAGAATGCTCGTTTGGCCGCTCGCCTTACTGGCTTGCATATTGATATTAAGAATGAGTCTTTGGCAGCAAACTTACTTGCTGGCATGCCTGCACAGGCTGCTCCTCAGACAGACGATCTTCTCGATGAGGTAGATGAAGAACATCGTTGTGAATATGTCTCTCCATCTGGTATTCAGTGTCGTAATATGGCTCGTCCGGGCTCTCGTTTTTGCGGCGTTCATGAGCGCATGGCTTCGATGGATGATGTTGAGGTTTCCGACGATCCAGATTCTCTGATTTAGTCTGGGCTTTGTCCTGTAGGTTTTTAAGATGTTAGGGAGGTAGAGTCCATGGCTAAGATTCGAGTACATGACCTTGCCAAAGAGTATGGCATGACCAGTAAAGAGATGCTGGGACATCTCAAGGAAATGAAGATTCCTGCTTCTTCGGCTTCGTCTTCCTTGGAAGATGCATACCTGTCCATGGTGCGCAAAAAGCTTGCTCCCATTATGGAAGCACGAGCGGCAGAGATTGAGGCTGCAAAGGCTGCTGAGGCTGCGGCGAAGGCTGAGGAAGAAGCTGTTGCAAAGGCCAAGGCAGAAGAGGAGCGCATTGCCGCAGAACAGCGTCGCGCTGCCGAGCGTGCCGAGGAAGAAAAGCGTCGCGCTGCCGAAAAGGCAGAAAAAGAGCGTCTTGCTGCCGAGAAAGCTGAGGCAGAGCGTAAGGCAGCCGAAGAAGCGGAAAAGATGCGCGTGAAGGATACTGCTCCCAAAGCCATCCCTTCTATGACGAGCTTATTAGATCAAATTGCTGCGCAGCAAAAAGTGCTCGAGCAACAAAAGACAGAAGAGCCGCCTACCAAGAAGGAGCGCGCTGCAAAGAAGGAGGGTGGTCGTCGCAACAATCGTCGCAAGGCCGCTGCCGTGGATACCACTCCTGAAGATGTAGCAGGTGCTCAGGCAAAGGCTGAGGCAGAGTCTAGTAATTCTAAGCGTGGTCGCAGCCGTAAGCCTCGTCACGAGCAGGAAGAGGATCGCTATACACGCATGGCTCGTGAGGCAGAAGAGTACAATCGAGATCATGTATTAGCCGAGGCTCGCGCTGCTGTTGAAGAGGCAAGCAAAGAGTCTACGGGTCGTCGTAAGAAGCGCAAAGAGCGCCGCCAGAAGCAGGCTGAAGAGGCTGCGGAACAGGCACGTATTGAGCAGGCGCTTGCAAATGACCAAGATCTTTCCCAGTTAGATACCGTTAAAGTTCCTCAAGGTTCTACCGTAGCTGAGCTGGCAGATCTTCTTGGTGTACCTGCTAATGACATTATTAAGCGCTTGTTCTTGCTTGGCACACCCCTTACCATGACTCAGTCCATGACCGATGAACTCATTGAGCTGGTAGCAGATGACTTAGGCGCTGACGTAAAGGTCATGTCTAAGGAAGAGGAGAACTCCTTTACCTTCTATGATGACCCTAAGCACTTGCAGCCCAGGCCTCCCGTAGTTACGGTTATGGGTCATGTAGATCATGGTAAGACATCGCTTTTGGATGCTATTCGTCACACGGGCGTTGCTGCTGGTGAGGCTGGCGGTATCACACAGGCAATTGGTGCATCGCAGGTTACGATTAAGGATCGCACCATTACCTTTATTGATACTCCTGGTCATGAGACCTTTACTGCCATGCGCGCTCGCGGTGCTCGTGTTACCGATATTGTTATTTTGATTGTTGCAGCAGATGATGGTGTTATGCCTCAGACTATTGAGTCCATTAACCACGCTAAAGCAGCAGATGTACCCATTATTGTTGCGGTAAATAAGGTCGATAAACCCGGTGCAGACCCCACCCGTGTGCGTCAGGAGCTCACTGAATACGGCGTCATCCCCGAGGAATGGGGTGGCTCTAACATGTTTGTAGACATTTCTGCTAAGCAAAAGATTGGCATTGACGATCTTCTTGAGTCCATCCTACTTGAGGCAGATGTTTTGGAGCTTAAGGGCAATCCATCTACCTTTGCTTCTGGTAATGTTCTTGAGGCTAAGCTTGATCGTGGCCGTGGCTCTGTTGCTACTGTTCTTGTTACGCGTGGTACGCTTCGTGTCGGCGATGCTTTGGTTGCTGGCATGTCCTTTGGTCGTGTTCGCGCTATGGTTGATTCCAAGGGCAATACCGTTGCAGAAGCCGGGCCTTCTGATGCAGTAGAGATTTTGGGTCTACAAAGCGTTCCTATGGCTGGTGACGAGTTCCGTGTATTCTCGGATGAGCGTGATGCTCGTGATTTGGCAGATCAGCGTGCCCTCAAGGCTCGTATTGAAGAGCAAAATCGCGTTAAGCATGTTACGCTGGAAAACCTCTTTGATACCATGGCAGATGCTGAGGTCAAGGAACTTAACCTTATTATCAAGGCAGATGTTCAGGGTTCTATTGAGGCTCTTCAGGATTCTCTGGATAAGATGGATCAGTCTGAGGTTCGTATTAACACCATTCACTCCGCTGTTGGCGCTATTACCGAGACCGATGTTGTTTTGGCAGATGCATCCAACGCCATTATTATTGGCTTTGGTGTTCGTCCTGAGGCAAAGGCACGTGCTGCCGCAGAGCGTCAGGGTGTCGAGATTCGTTCTTATAGTGTTATCTATAAGGCGATTGAAGATATTGATGCTGCCCGCATTGGTATGCTCAAGCCTACCGAGCAAGAGGTTCAGACCGGTACCGCCGAGGTTCGCGACACCTTCAAGGTTCCCAAGGTTGGTATTGCTGCAGGCTGCATGATTATTGAAGGCGAGATTGCGCGCGATGACCAAGTACGCTTGGTACGCGATGGCATTGTAGTCTTTGATGGCAAGATTGCTTCACTGCGTCGCTTCAAGGATGACGTTAAGAGTGTTAAGTCTGGCTTCGAGTGCGGTATTGGTCTTGAGAATTACCAGGATATCCACCCTGGCGATCTTATTGAGGGTTATAAGATCGTTCAGGTTGCTCGTACTGAGTAGTATGAGCTGCACCGTTAAGGAGCAACTATGAAGCAGAATCAAAGCTCAAGGCGCACCAATGAGTTGGCGCGAGAAAAGCTTGCAAGCATTCTGATGTTCGAGATTTCTGACCCTGACCTTACGCTCGTAACTATCACGGGCGTAGAGGTCTCGGTTGACCGTTCATTTATGCGTGTATATGTAACTTGCGAGCCCGATTCCTATGACAGGACGCTTGCAGCGTTTACCCGTGCAAAAGGCCGTATTCGCTCTTTGCTGGGTCGTAGCTTGGGTTGGCGCGTTACACCAGAAATTACGTTTACTATCGATAAGACCACGGATGAGGCTGACCGTATTGCTCGCGCTTTGGAGCAAGTGCCTCCCACATTGGCTATCGAGAAGGACGATCAGGGTTATCCTCTTGTGAATACTGCTGATGCGTCCGCTGATGAAGGAGATGAGTAGTGGCACCTCACTACACAGAATCTTTTTCTGTACAGCCAAAAAAGTTTGAAGCTATCACCGAGCTTATCAGTGATGCACAGACTATTGTTATTTGTGCTCATACCAGACCCGATGGTGATGCATTGGGTTCTGGTTTGGGCTTGGCTATGCTTATTGAGCGTGTATGGCCTGGTAAAGAGGTTGTTAATCTGCTGGCTGATGATGAACCTATCCCTTCGATTTACAAGTTCTTGCCTCAGTCAGATCGCTTTGTGCCTGCTTGTCAGTATACGGGTACACCCGATTTATTCTTCATGATTGACTTACCTCATCCATCACGTCTTAACCATGCACAAAAGCTCTATGAACGTGCTGCTAAACGTGTAACCATTGATCATCATCCGAGTGAGGAAGCTTTGGGTGATGTCTGTTTGTCTCGCCCTGAAGTGGCAGCAACAGGTGTTTTGATTACAGAGTTTGCTCTTAATCGTAAGTTGGCGCTTACTCCTGACATTGCAACTTGTTTGCTTACCGCAATTGTGACCGATACCGGTAGTTTTCAATATCAAAACGCAGATTCTGAAGCGTTTGAGATTGCAAGCCTACTGGTAGATGCGGGTGCAAATCCAGCGCTTATCTCGCTTAACGTGTACCAGAGCTTTAGGTTGGAATATTTACATCTTGCGTCTGTGGTTATGGGGCGTATTCAAACGTATGCCAATGGTCGCATTGCATATAGTTACGCTACACAAGAAGACTTTGCTACCAATGGCGCTTTGCCTGAAGAGAGCGAAGGTCTTATCGATATTGTTCGTAGTGTAGCAGGCTCTCAACTTGCATTATTTGTAAAGCAGGCAGATGCACATACGGTACGTGGCAACTTGCGTTCTAAATCTGAGCTTGATGTTTCGCAGGTGGCAAGCAAGCTGGGCGGTGGCGGTCACCGTGTAGCAGCAGGCTTTACGTATACCGGCACTATCGAAGAGGTCTTGGCAGAAGCACTTCCCATGCTTCAGGCCTTGCTTGAGGATGAGTAGAGGTTTGTTTAGGTGAAGCGTTCTTCATCAGGGTTGCATGCACTTATAGCAATCGATAAACCCTTGGGTATGACAAGTCACGACGTAGTATACAAACTGCGTCGTGCTTTGCATGAGCGTCGTATTGGTCATGCCGGAACGCTTGATCCTGACGCATCTGGCGTGCTCGTTGTGGGCGTTGGCCAAGGTACTCGCCTTATGGGTTTGCTTTCTGCAGAAAGCAAACGCTATCAAGCAGGTATCTGTTTTGGTACGCAGACATCTACGGATGATGCCGCAGGTGAGGTTATTGCAACTGCCCAGGTTCCTGAACGCCTGTCTGATGCATGTTTTGCTACACAAGTTATGGCTCAGCTTGTGGGGGAACATGAGCAAGTTCCTCCTGCCTATAGCGCTATCTCTATTAATGGCATGCGCGCATATGATTTGGCACGTAGTGGCAAGAAGGTGGAGCTGGCTGCGCGTCATATTACGATTCATGAGGCTTCGCTTGTGGGTATACGCTCCACACAGCCTTTGATTTGGGATGTAGATATCCTTGCTTCTAAGGGTACCTACATTCGCAGTATTGCTCGCGATGTGGGCTTAAGCCTTGGTACTGTTGCACATATCTGTAGTTTGCGTCGTACGCAAAGTGGCAGTGTTTCCATAGATTCGTGTGCTCAGCTTGAGGATATTCAGTCTTTGCAAGAACTTACAGAAGAGGTGCGTAAAGCCGCATTACAGCAGAGTTGGCTTAATCCTCTTATTGCGCTTGGGTATCCTGTGCGCACGTTGCAAGATGCAGAAATGGAAGATGTGCGTTGTGGTCGCAAAATCTGGTTAGGCAGCAGCTTGCAAAACGAGCGCATAGCGGAGCATCAACACGTGAGTTTACTTTATAACAATAAACTTGTTGGTGTGTGGGAGCGTAGGGGTACTAAGCTTGTTTGCGTTGCTAATTTTCCTGATGGTATAGAAGGAGTGCAGCTGTAATGCAAGCCTATCCTTTGGATGCTGCTACCTGTACTCAATTAACGCAGCACGCCTTGATACTTGGTGGTCCTGCCCCGCTTAGCGTGACTACCTCTGAGCAGGCACAGGTGTATGTCTATACCAATGCATGGGACACCCCAGGCATTTCTCGCTCATATATTATTGGGGCATTTGATGGCATGCACGTGGGTCATCAGGCTTTAGTGCATGACGCTTGTTCCTATGCGCATGCTCATAATACCTTGGCTGTAGCGGTAACGTTTGACCCTGATCCATCTGCACTTGTAGATGCTGCACAGCAAACTATGTTGCTTGCTGTGCCAGATCGCATTCGTGCTCTTGCAGCTGCAGGTGTTGATGCTGTGGTAGTTCTAACCTTTACACCCAAGCTTATGCAAACGAGCTATCAGACGTTCTGTTTAACTGTGCTGGAGCGTTTTGGACACATGGCTTCTTTGCATGTAGGAGTTGATTTTGCCTTGGGTTCCCAGGCTCAAGGTACTGTTGAGCTGCTCGGGCAGTTGGGTAAAGAAAATGGATTTACGGTTATAGGTCATCCGCTCGTAGAAGCGCAAGCAGGCGCGGTAACTGCAACGCGTATTCGTGGCTTGCTTAAACAGACACACCTTGCTGTAGCAAATGAGTTACTTGGTCGCTGGCATTTTGTGCGGGGCACGGTAGAGCATGGCAGGGGAGAAGGAGCTTCGTTTGGTTTTCCAACTGCTAATATCCGTTCTGATGGTAGCTGGTGTTTTCCTGGACAAGGTGTGTATGCATGCGTTGTGCGCTATAAGAATCATGCGTGGCCAGCAGCGGTCAACGTCGGTGCTCCACCAACGTTTTTAGCAAAACAGCAAAACTTTTTAGAAGCTCACCTTTTGGGCTTTGAAGGTGACCTTTACGGTAAAGAAGTTGAAGTTGCGTTCATTGCATTTTTACGACCGTCTAGGAAATTCTCATCACTTGAGGAGTTGGAAAAAACGGTTGTGGGGAATATCCAATGGGTAGCAGCAAATATTGGTAGTGTGCCTATGGAGGTTAGTTCGTGATTGGCAACAATGATAAGGAACGGGTACGTGACGCTACCGATTTTGCTGCCTTAGTTTCAGAAACAGTGGTGCTTAAACCGCGCGGTGGTGACCTCTGGGGTTGCTGTCCGTTCCACCAAGAAAAGAGTCCATCGTTTAAAATTACTCCCTCTACAGGCTTGTGGCATTGTTTTGGCTGTGGTAAGGGTGGCGATGTTTTTGATTATGTTTGTGAGCGAGAACATCTAGATTTCCCCGATGCTATTAGGTTTTTGGCAGATCGTGCAGGTATTGAGCTTAAAGAAGAACGCATGGGTCATTCCAATGGTCCTAAGCGTAATCGTTTACTTGAGTGTTTAACAGTTGCTCAAGAGTTTTACAATACGCAGCTAATGCGCGTACGAGGTGACGCTTTCCAAGCAGCACGAAACTATTTTGCTGGTCGTGGCTTTGGTTCTGCCATCTGTAAAAAATGGATGCTTGGCTATGCCCCTGGGCATGGGAGCCTTGTACAGCATCTACAGCGCAGAGGCTTTACTAAAGCAGAGATGGAAGCGGCTAATCTTGCAGTGCAGCGTAATGGTCGTTTGCAAGATGTGTTTTATGATCGCGTTATGTTTCCTATTCATGATGAGCTTGGGCGTTGCATTGGTTTTGGTGGTCGCGTTATGAGTGATGCCAAGCCCAAATACCTTAATACGCGTGAAACTCCAGTATTTCATAAAGGTAAGCACATGTTTGCCTATGATTATGCAAAGCAAGCCATTACGTCTTGTGGTGTAGCCATTGTTTGCGAAGGTTACACGGATGTTATTGCCATGCATGAAGCAGGGTTTTCTCATGCTGTTGCCGCGCTTGGCACATCGTTTTCTCTAGACCATGTAAAGACATTGTCGCGGTTTGCAAAGACTATCATTTGTATGTTTGATGGTGACGCTGCTGGTCAAAAAGCCGCAGAGCGCACTGTTCAATTTGTCGATAAAACAGAGTCTGATATTCGCTGTGTGGTATTACCCAACAACCAAGATCCTGCAGAGTTTTTAGCCACTCACGGTGCAGAGGCATTGCAAGCGCAGCTTGATGGCTCGCGTCCCTTGATTGACTTTGTATTTGATAAGCGCTTATCCAGCTATGATTTGTCGGTACCGGGGCAGCGTGTGCGCGCTTTGGATGATCTTGCAGCAGTGCTCTCTCCGCTTAAAAACTCTGTCTTGTTGGATAGCTATGCCACCCGTCTTTCTGATGCATTAGACATGAATTACGATACTGCCAAGCAGCGTATTTTGCAGGCCAAGCCGCTTGGGGATAGTTTGTATACCGTGGCGCCAGATGAGTATGAGCCTTACGATGAAGGTACGATTACAGAAGAGATGTCACCGGCACAGGCACCGTATCCTGTAGAGGATACGTCTGCCTTGTCGTTGGATGACCGCCGCCACATGAGTATCGAGCAAGAGTTGCTTTCTTATATGGCAGAACATATCGAGAAGGTCCGTCCGTTTGATATGAGAATTGCTGGGTTTGCATGGGCAGATTCTCGTCATGAAGCCATTGCATGGGCAATGTTGGCAACGCCTGTGAACACGGCTCCAGCTCAAGTTGTGGCTGCAGCAGAGGCAGTGGTAGCTGATGCTCGCCAGATTTTATCGTTAGGTCGCCTGTCGCATGTGTGGACAGGAAATGAAGACAAAAAGCTCGATTTTCTTCTGAACCAGGTTGAGTATTTTTCATCCAAGCGCAAAATTAGACAAATTCGCTCTCAGTTACGTGGAGCGCAAATGAATGAAGAAACAGAAGCGCTCTTTCGTGAAGCCACGCAATTACAGCAACACGTGAATGAGCTTAGTAAAACACTTTCAAGTCTGTTATCTCCCGAAAATAACGGGTAGAATAGAACAATCCGTGCGTCGAAAGGACTTTTGTGGCCGCTAAAAAGCAAAAAGCCGACGTCAAGCTTTCCGAGGAACTGGCACAAGTTGCCCAAAAGCTTGTAGATGCTTCTGCTAAGAGTGGAAGTATTACAGAAGATGATATCCAGGTTGCTTTACGTGATATCGATATTGAAGATGATGAGCTTTCTGATTTGTATGATGCTGTTCGTGCCCGTGGCGTGGAAGTAACTACTGCTGGTGATTCTGAAGCTGCAAGTAGTTTGATGGACGTACTGGGTGATACTGACGATGATGACGCTCCTGTATTTGATGATGATTTAGATGATGAGGACAAGCGTCCTGATTTTGATGAAGTCAAAATTGCAGATGAAGAGCTACGCAGCGTTTCTCGTGCTAAGCCTGGAAAAAAGCGCACCACAACTCGTGCTAAAAAGCGTGGTAAGTCTGATGCTTCTACCGTATTGCTTACGGGGGATCCAGTACGTATGTATCTTAAGGAGATTGGTAAGGTTGATTTGCTTACCGCTGCTGAAGAGGTACATCTTGCCATGAAGATTGAGGCAGGTTGTGAAGCTGCCGATAAACTTGAAGCTGCCGAGAATGGCGAGATTGAGCTTACTCGTGCGCAAACACGTCGTCTTACCCGAGTTGAGCAGGTTGGTCTTGAGGCTAAACAGTCTTTGATTAGTGCAAATCTTCGTTTGGTTGTCTCTATTGCGAAACGTTATGTTGGTCGTGGCATGCTTTTCTTAGATCTTATTCAGGAGGGCAACCTTGGTCTTATTCGCGCTGTAGAGAAGTTTGACTATACCAAGGGTTTTAAGTTTTCTACCTATGCAACGTGGTGGATTCGCCAAGCTATTACGCGTGCCATTGCAGATCAGGCTCGTACTATCCGCATTCCTGTTCATATGGTTGAAACTATCAATAAGCTTGTTCGTGTACAGCGTCAGCTTTTGCAAGATCTTGGTCGTGACCCAACTCCTGAAGAAATCGCTGAAGAAATGGGTATGACAGCAGATCGTGTCCGCGAGATTCAAAAGATTAGCCAAGAGCCTGTTTCTTTGGAAACGCCTATTGGTGAGGAAGAGGATTCTCAACTAGGTGACTTTATTGAGGATGCTCAAGCTATTGCTCCTCCTGATGCCGCTTCTGATTCTATGTTGCACGAGCAACTTGATCAGGTGCTTGATGGCCTTGCAGATCGTGAGCGCAAGGTTATTAAGTTGCGCTTTGGTTTGGAAGACGGACATCCGCGTACGCTTGAGGAAGTGGGCCGTGAGTTTGGGGTAACGCGTGAGCGTATTCGTCAAATTGAGTCCAAGACCTTAGCAAAGTTACGCCATCCTTCCAGGTCAGGTAAGCTTAAGGACTACATGGAAGATTAGTTCCAAGTTTTTTAAAATAATGCTTGCACACAGATATGAGTTCGCTATACTTATTATTCGTTGCTTGCAGCATTCCCCGGTGGCGCAGTGGTAGCGCAGCTGACTGTTAATCAGCGTGTCGCAGGTTCGAATCCTGCCCGGGGAGCCAGTTAGAAATTGTGCGAACCCGTGAGATGGTCAATCTTGCGGGTTCGTTTTTGTTTGCAACTGATGAGTAATTTAGGCTAACTACCAGCTCTTTCTTGTCAATTAATACTTGATAGACAAAGGCATCCAGTAAGCTTGCATCGTCCAAAGTCGCCCCAAATTGCAAGAAGTCGGCGAATGTTTGCAAATCTATGCGAACCGCCTCAAGCTCTTTAATATCTCTTTCGGCGCGTGCCTTCTGTGCCTCAAGTTCTGCCATACGCTCCTTGGCATTGGGATGTATTACGCCTGCCTCGATGGCTTGCAAGATATTATTCAAGCCGTCCTCAGCCTCGCGTAGTGACTTCTTAGCCACTCTCATATCATCTTCGGTAGATTTATCGTTTCCAGCCTTAATTACTATCTCAGCCACTCTCAGGGCTTCCTTGCGGTCGCTCATAAGGCTACGGATGGCTTCTACGATCATACTTTCGAGCTGCTCTTTACGTATGGGCTTTGATTTGCAATTTTTGCAAGCATAGTATTCATATTTTTTATTTCCTCGACCCCTGCCAGAGGTACCGACTATATTTCTTCCACATTCTGCGCAGATAATCTTACCAGCGAGCATAAAGTCACCCCAACTCTCATTCTTACGCTGTTTCTTGCCCTTGACAGTCTGCACCGCATAGAAAGTATCATCATCGATAATTCGAGGCATTCCGTCTTTCTTCTCGATTCCAGCCCATGAATATAGCCCCATATATTTACGATTATGCAGAATATTGTTCACCATTGTGTGGCTGCATTTACGACCTGTATATGTCTTAACCCCTCTCATGGCTAAGTCTGAGGCTATGGAGGATACAGCCTCGCCGTTGAGACGGCGATTGAAGATTTCACGCACAATAACAGCCTGGTCTATATCAATGGCGTAGTGGTCGGTTTCGTCTGCATAGTAGCCGTAGACGCGCACCCCATTCGTCTTGCACTGCAGGGCGTTGCCCTCCATGCCGCGACGTGTGCGAATTGATGTCTTACGGCTCTCGCAAGCCGCAAGACCCTCTAAGAGTTTCTCATAGATAATGCCCTCGGGGCTATCTGGGATAGCCTCTAAGGACGATACGAGACGTACGCCCTTACGCTCAAGCTCACGCTTATATATAGGGGCGTCGAAAGGGTCGCGCGAAAACCTGTCCATCATATAGACGAGCACAATATCCGATTCACCCGCGTTGGCTATCATTTTTTGAAACTCGGGGCGGCTATCTGTCCTGCCACTCATCGCATAGTCGCAGTATTCGGCTACGACTGTATAGCCTTCGCGTGTGCACCAGTCATGGCACACACGCAGCTGGTCATCGATAGAGGCTTCTCGCTGTTTGGAGCACGAGAAACGGGCATAGATTACGGCTGTTTTCATTGGCTTATTTCTTGGTGCCAGCGTCTACGTATGCGATAACATCTTTGTATTCTGGCATCTTTCCGAGAAATACTGAGAACGGCTGTTTTGCGCCAGCTGTAAGATTATCAAGGTATGTGCAGTCTCCGCCGATAATCTTTCCACTGTTATCCATAAGCACAGCAATTACTTTTGATTGCTGAAAATCATATTTTGACGTGCTTATCGCCTCACCTGTGACTTGTGGAATACCATCGTTTGTCACATTAAGATTTTCGGCATAAAACGTCTTTGTGTATTCATCTTGCGTTTGCTTTGTTTTTTGCCACATGTCTTTTTTATCTGCAATTGTGAACTCTACGGTTTTTACCTCTCCAGATACAGGGATATTGCCGCCGACAAAAGCACTGCCATTAGGATAAATCGCACTTAGTAAGCATGGATATGTCCCGAGTATTTTTCCATCAGTATCCTTGGCAGATGCCGTAATATCAACTTGCGCTGCGGCATATTCTGTACTGTTATTGGTTATCTTTGCAGCAAAGTGGGCACTTCCGTATTCATCCATATAAAAGCCTGAATCTGCTACCTCAAGTGTTGGTTTATCCTGCTCTTTAGCTTCCGTAGCTGCTTGCGGCTCTTTTTGTACGGTGGGCTTGCCTGCACACCCTACAAGCCCAATGGCAAAAGCACCAGCAGAAAGACCGATAAAATCGCGACGTGACAAGTTCATAGTTCCTCCTAAGCTTTAAACACCTTTGTTAATTTATAGATTCGCGTAATTCAAGTGATTTCGCGACATCAAGCAAGACTGCTCGACTTTGCTTTGTAAGTTTTTGAAAAATTGCATCTAATTCTTCTTGTTGTTGCGTCGTTTCTTTTATTTCTTTATCAGTCATAAGAATGTAATCAATATTAGAATTAAATATTTCCGCAGCTTGAATAAGCTGTTTCCCATTCATTATTACGCGCCCTTGCTCCCAATTCCTATAGGTTCCTAGTGATACTCCGAACAGTTTTGAGGCTTCTTGCTGGTTATATCCAGCATCTTTTCTCACCTCTTTTAATCGTGTTTGCAAATCTCACGACCCCCTTAGAATCGGTAAGAGCTTACGGTTATTAGTATAGATAGTACCAATTTAAAGTGTAATTGTACAGAATTATTATTGACATGTACTATTCTCGCGCGTACTATTAGAATCGTAAGTACCAATTAGATGCATAGTTAACTGAGAGGAGTACTAATGAAAAACTTAGCATCTGAACGTACAAGGTTGGGGCTAAAGCAATCGGAGGCGGCTTCTAAGCTTGCTGTTTCTCCCAAGACTCTGGCGAAGTATGAAAACGAACCTACAAGCATGCCTGGTGATTTTATTATCCGTGCGTGTCGGTTCTATCTATGCAATGCCAGTTATCTTCTTGACATGTGCGAGGAGCGTTCACTTAACGCGGCGGTTGCAAAATGACCACCGAAGAGTTGCTGGTAAAGCGCATGGCATACGTGCTCGTGAAAAAGTATCTCGAGTGGCTCGCAGCGGGGAAGCCCTGTTCATGAGGTGGACGACGCGCGAACTCCGCTATCTCACTAAGCATGCCAACGACGGCGCAGAAGTCATTGGCGCGGCTCTTGGGCGCTCTAAGCACTCGGTAGAGCTACAGGCAAGCAGGCTGGGCATTTCATTGCGTCCGAGCTGGTTTTGCCCAAAGTGCGGGCAGCGCACTTTTAAGCCTCTGAGCACTAAGACGGGCTGGTGCATCTGCTGCACGAAGAAGAAGCGCCGTGAAGAGCTTACTGAGGAAATGCGAGAAATGCAGGAGGAATTGAGAAGGGAGGAGCAGGAAAACAAGGCGCGTCAAGCAATTTATTCGCAAAAGAATAGATTTCGTGAAGATTTAAAAATTTTGAGAAAAGTTTGAGAATAGGAGATGTTTTATAGTGATTACCGCAAAAAAGAGTGCCCGTCCCCACCACGGTATGAGCACTCAATACCAAAAAGGTACGTTTAGTGTACCACAGCGTGAGAGATTGGCTTTTAAGAGCGGCTTTTGCGCCGGCGCTTGCTTTTCCCTCGTGCTCATCATGGCATTTGTCTTTATGTGCCTCATCCCTGCATTACAGCAGGTAGCGGGGCTATCATGAGGTACTACGGAGAGAAACCATCTGAGCAATTAGAGCTTCGCGGGCTTGGCTCGGATGGCGAGGAGCTTATGAATAAAGCTCGTAAATGGGTAGACGAGCACCCCGACGAATGGGGCTATTACTTACAGCTCGCGAAGCTTGAGTCTATTCATGCTCCCGCAAGTCCTAATTATCTTCTCCAAGCCTTAAGGCATCGATATCACATCAGTATTGCAAATGCTTTAGCTCCTGCACTTGCACGCATTGCTTTAGAGCAAGATTACAAGCTGCGCTTTAGGCTTGCAAAATCTAAGGTAGATGGCTTTACGGGGGCGGTTTTATGAGCTGGGAAAAGAAGCTTGTTAAAACCGTACAAGGTTGCTTTACTTTCCCAAGCGGGAAAATACCGACAAAGCAGCGCCCGCGATTTGCTGGTGGTCACGCTTATACACCCAAAACAACCAAAGCAGCAGAGGACTATATCAAGGCTGAATTTATCAAGTCACATGGCTTGGAAATGGCAAAGTGGGCTGACGAAGTACGTGTTTTTTTGAAAATCGTCCGCCCTGCTGCGAAAAGCGACCTAAAGAGAGTCGGAGCACCAGACTTAAGAACGCCTGATGCCGATAACGTGCTGAAACTTGTTTGCGATGCTCTAAATGGCATTGCGTACGTAGACGATAAGCAAGTGACAGATGCTCATGTGCATTTTTCAAACATTGCCGATCGTAAGGACGAGGCGAATGCCTATATCTTTTTACTTATTGGATACTACGAGAATACGAGGTTATCATGACCGAAACTGTACAAGCGCAAGCTACTGTCATTGATGACGAGCTTCGCGAGCTATCCGAAGCCGATAAATGGCTCGCAAGCATACAGGAGCGTGTAGACACTATCGTGGGAGATTATTCCCCCCACGAGATTGTAAGTCAGGCAGATTATAAAGATTCCAAGCTTGCGCGTACGCAAGCACGCAAAGAGATCAAGGCTATTACCGACGAAGCAGCAGCAAGGCTCAAGGTTATTAAAGATTTTGTCTCTACAGTCGAGGCAGGTAAGCGTAAGGCTCTGCAGCCACTGAATACCATTGATGCAGACTATAAGCATTACCTTGAGCAATGGGAAGCACTTGTCATTGATTCAAAACTGCAAGATGTAGAGGCTGCATATATGGATTATGCCCCTGCACTGGTTGAGCTGGTGCCCTTCTCAAAGCTTCGTGCGAAATATGCAGCAGAGGAGAAGTGGGAGAATCTCTCCACTAATTCTGAGGCTATTAAGCAATCACTTTACAAGCACGTAGACCAGATAGCTGAGGATGAGCAAACCATCGACGCTCAAGACGTAGATGAAGCAGAGCGTAAAGCGATGAAAGCCGACTACTTTCAAACGCTCGACTTGGGCGAGGTTTTACGTAAGTCATCAGAGCGCTTGCGTGTAGCAAAGCTTGAGGAAGAGCGTAAGGCTCGCATTGAGGCAGAGAAGGCAGCCATCAAGGATGAGAAGCCTCAAGTGGTAGAAACTCCAAAGCCAGTAGAGAAGCCTCAAGCAGTGGTTGAGGCTAAGCCAGCACAAGAGGAGAAGCGCAGCGCATGGGTGGTAATTATTCCTAGCGCTACTGAGCTTTTAGTAGACGAAATTGTAGATGCCTTCCGTCACTGTGACGTAATGGCAATTTCCCAGCAAGGCACACTTGAGGACGTATACAGGAGGCTCAATGGCAACCACTAAGACAAATACCACAGAGGCATTGCAGACCATTTACGCACGTTTTACACGTGCCTGGGGCAAATGCAAAAACCCTGATTTGGACGGCGAGAATCCGCATTTTAGGAATAAATATGCAACCCTAAAGGAAACGTTGAGGGTTGTACGCGAAGCCTGCAAGGCTGAGGGGCTGGCATACGTTCAAGAGTTCAATTACGACCCCGAGGAGATGACGCGCGCGCATCTAAGATCTTACGTGACAAACGAGGCAGGGGATATTCTCGACTTGAGCGTATTCCCCGTGCAGTACGTCCCCAATTCGCAGCAATTTGGTTCGGCGCTTACCTACACCAAGCGCCAGCAGGCACAAACTGACTGGGGCATTACGGGTGAACCTGACGATGACGCAGAGGCAATAGCTAAGGCTAAGCCTCAAGCTAAGCCTCAAGCTAAGCCACAGCCTAGCTCACAGCCAGGCAAGCGAGAGAAGTTATTAGACCGTATTGCAGAGCTGCAAGGGCAGCTCGCTAATCCTGAGCTACTTAATGAGATGGTTCATTCGATGTTCGGGGCTGGCGTGGCAGACCTCACCGAGGAGCAGTTACTTGAGACTGGTAAGCAGTTGGCACTTATGGTGAAGGGGCAGAATCGTGAGCATAAATAGCGTAGTCATTTCGGGCAATATCGGGCACACGCCTGAGCTTAAAGCAACACAGAGTGGCTCATATATCTTGAGCTTTTCTGTGTGCGTCAACGCACGCGTAAAGCGTGGCGAGCAGTGGGAGAACAAGCCTAATTGGGTTGATATAGTGCTCTTTGGCGCACGTGCCGAAAGTGTAAGCCGATACATCACTAAAGGCTCTCACGTAACCGTATCGGGGCACTTAGACGAGCAAGTGTGGCAGGCGCAAGACGGTACCAATCGCCGCAAGCTGCGCATCATTTGCGACGATATAGATTTCACAGCAAGCAAGCCTGCTGAGCCAAGCTACCAAGAGCCACAGACCACCGATGACGAAGATATTCCATTTTAAGGAGCCACTATGGACGAGAATAAAATCTACGAGCTTAAAGAAGCTATCAAGCTTGAGCTTACACACATTCAGAATCTCGATGAATTTTTAGATGCTCATGGACTTTTTTATAAAGACTGGGAGAGTCTATTTGACTATGCCATAAAGCAAAGCCAAGAGTTAGCCTGGCTTAAAAAGCACCGTGAAGATAATTACGGCATTGCGCAAGCTCGGGGCGTTATTAAGAAAATCACACTTGACCAAGAAAAAGCACAGCTTACGGTTGAGATTCGTAGCATGAAAGACTTACTGGCAGTACAGCCTTTGGTCGGTCAAGATATCTGCATGGAGCTTTTCCCTGAGCTTATGCCTTTACCCCTTGAGTATTCAGACGAGCAAGCAAAGCTTGTGTAGGTAAATCATGGGAGAGAAGTTTACTTGGCAGCCTAAATTTACTCGTGTGATAGAGCAGCTCCCCGATGAGCTGTTTCGTGAGATTGTCACTGCTATTGTCCAGTACGGCACCTTTGGCATTGTGCCAGAGCTTGAATTTCCTTGTAATGTAATCTTTGAATCACTTAAAGATGATATTGATTACTCAAAAGCTGCTCGTGCAGCTGGTAAAAATGGCGGGCGTGGGAATAAGAAACCAACCCTTAGCGATGATGTAAAGGGGGGTTCGGAGGGTGCTAAACCCCCCTTTAGTAATTGCGAAACCCCCCTTAGCGATTGTGAAAAGGGGGGTTTGCAAGATGATAAACCCCCCTTTAGTGGTGTAGAAACCCCCCTTAGCGATGATGTAAAGGGGGGTTCGGAGGGTGCCGAAGCCATTACATTACATAACAGTACAGTACATAACATTACAAAACAGTACAGTACAGAGAAGGAAGATAAGCCAAAGCGCAAGCGCTTTGCTCCACCCACGCCCGAAGAAGTCCAAGCCTACGCAGACGAAAAAGGTTACATCATCGACCCTGAGCGATTCTGTGACTTCTACGCCTCGAAGGGGTGGAAGGTCGGCAGTTCACCGATGAAAGACTGGCGTGCCGCAGTTCGTAACTGGTGCAAGCGTGCCTCGCCGTCTCAACCCTTGAAGCGCACACCACCACATCGAGAGGAGGTTATCGATGAGTACTCTCTCCTCTGACGAGCGGGCAATTATGGAAAGTATTCGCAGGTCAAAGCTGCAAAAAGCAGGGCTTTACGGATGCTATGCCGAGGCAAGCTCAGAGCTTGGTGCACGTGTCTCGAAGCTTGCTCAAGGTGGTAAGGGTGCGTTTCTGTTCGGTACATGCGGTACAGGCAAGACTTATGCAGCAGCTGAGGCAGTTAAGGACGCTTTAGGCAGCTCTAAGTTGGTGACCGTCTCGCAGCTATTAGCTGATATACGTGCTGATTTCGACGAAAACCACGGCACACTTGAGCGTGTTAAGGGCTATCGCGTGCTTGTCTTGGATGATTTGGGCGTGGAGAAAATAACCGATTGGTCAATGGAGACGCTTACAACGCTCATAGATTATCGCGTTTGTACAGGTAAAGTAACGATTTTTACGAGCAATTACCGCCTCGGAGAGTTGCGCAGCCTGTGGGGCGGAGTGAGCGGTCAGAGGTTGGCATCACGTATCGCTGGTGCGTGTGAGCTTATCGAGGTTACTGGTAAAGATAGGAGGCTCCATGCTTGATAAATCCAAGCTGCACGGGCTAAGTCTCGGCAAAGCCGAGCTATACGGTAAGCCTCACATTGGAGCTGAGTATATCGGTAAGAGCAAGCGTTACCAGCTCACTGACGAGGCGTGTTGTGTGTGCGGGATGGCTGCGAGTAATTGTCACCACGTCATTCCACGAGGGCAAGGCGAGACCTTCGAGCTTGCGGGCTTTATCCTGCGCAGCCCACTTTTCGCCTTGTGTGGCAGCGGCACGACAGGATGCCATAACGGCTTTCATGGAGGCGCATACCTTTGCGCTCGGTGGCAGTGGGACGACCAAGAGGCATTCGATGCCTGGTGGCGTGGTGACCTGCTCTGGCAGTACGGGGCACATTCGCCAAAGCTTTACCTATTCGGTGAGTGGCACATATTTAATACAAGGACGAGTGAGAGGCTCGTCATAAGGGAGATTTAAATGTTTAGCAGCAAATACGCAGGTGAACCGCCTGAGGTAGACGAGCGTTATCACGACCATTGCAAGAGATGCATGTATTTCGTCGAGGCATACGATTCGGGCGTAGAGAAGTTCGGAGTATGTACGCTGCTTGCAGACTTTAACCGCGATGGCGTATTAGATGGCATCGAGCCAGTTCGAGGCTCACAAACATGCCCAGAAGGGAAGCTTAAATGAATATTTTTGAACAGCGCAAAGAGATAGCCGAGAAGCTACGCGAAACAAAAGAAGAGTGTAATCAGCGCGGTTATCCATGGATGGTAGAAGATTTGATGCGTGCACTTGGATTTTTATCTTACGAAGACGCAGATGACCAGATGTTTGACCGTCTTGCCGACCTGATAGACCCGACGTGCAATGACTTCGGCGGCGAGGAAGGTACCAACGGCGAGGGTTACGATTTTGCCTGCTCCGCGTGCGGCTGGTGCGGTGATGTATGCGAGCCTAATTATTGTCCAAACTGCGGCGCACGTATTGTGGAGGAGAAGTAAATGAAGTGGCGACTACCAGACCCATATGAAGTTGGTCTAGAAGGAATTAAAGCGGCAATTGACGAGCAGATAAAACGCACCCTCAATCTACAGAATACTGAATTTACTCAGCTCTGCGCGCGTAAGCTTGAGTTTTTTATCCCAAAGAGAAGAAGGCTCAAGGCAATCATACGCTGTCAAGATGCTCTGGCTCCTCACTGCTCTATCACAACTTTTGAACTCGATGAAGAAGAGCTTGAGGTACTTGGAGACATAGAGCAAAAGCGCTTAGATGCTCTTATTGAGCTTAGGGAAAGCTTTGAAGAACAAATGCGTGAAAAGGAGGAGCAATGCAATGGATACTAGTAAGTGAGAAGTTGCCTAAAGAAGATATGCTGGTGCTTCTTACACTTAGCGTTTTAGACACAGGCGAGACATGCACTGCACCTCAGACTGCATTCTACGATTATGATTTTGGTTGGTTTTTTGAAAATGAGGAACCAGTAGAAGCAGAGATAATCGCCTGGATGCCACTACCAAAGCCTTATGAGGTGGAGTAGGGATGACTACCTTTACTAGTGGCTTACGCTCAAGTGCAAGTAATGAGTGGCGCACCCCTCAAGATCTGTTTGACGCACTAGACCGTGAATTTAAATTCACAGTAGATGCAGCAAGCACACATGAAAATGCACTTGTAGACAAGCATTGGACGATACGAGAAGACGGTTTGGCTCAGTCTTGGGATGGTGAGCGTGTTTGGTGCAATCCTCCCTACGGCAGGCAGATTGCTAAGTGGGTTAAAAAGGCTTCTGAAGCTGTAGGAGGGGTTGTGGTGATGCTCATTCCAGCACGCACAGACACAGCTTACTGGCATGATTATGTGTTCCCCAATGCATCTGATATTAGGTTTATTCGTGGGCGGCTGCATTTTAGCGATAGCAAAAACGCCGCCCCATTTCCAAGTGCGATAGTAGTTTTTGAGAGATGGGCATAATGCAAGACCAATTAAGCCTATTTACGCTGGATAAGCCCGATCCTTTTCATTGCCCCTATGAGCAAAAAACTATTGACTGTGGTGGACCAAAAACGTTTTGTACGTTAAGAAATTTATGGACTAATTGCCGAGAGTGGGGAAGCTGTACGGCATCAGAGAAGCAGCTAGATATAGTGTGTGATGTAAATGTTTGAATTAAATATTGTTAAGCGTATCTTAAGCAATGAAGTTGTTGCATATTATCCAGCGTTTAACCATAGGGGGATGAGTATGGACGATATTTATAATGAGCAACGTGTTGAGATAGGTATTACTGCGATGCTCGAGGCTGCACAGGCTAAGGGGCTTAACCTGCTCGAATTGAAGCAGGCTGCAGAGTCTATAGCTAAGGTAATGGAGAGCAAGCTACAAGATAGATTGCGCGATGACTCGTAAGAGATTCTGTCCTGATTGTGGGCGTGTAGTAGAGGCAGGGAAGAGGTGCACATGTAAGCCACTACGCAAGCGTAAGCCTACAGCAGCAGACCAGACCAGGGGCAAGCGTGAGCCTTGGCGTACCAGCTACAACGATAAGATATATAGACAAGCAAGGCAGCAGGTTATCAGTATGGCAGGTGGCAAGTGCGAGAAGTGCGGAAGAGTGGTAGCCTGGTGGGATGGCAAGCGATGGCAGACCTCGGGCATGGGTGGAGAGATACATCACATTAAAGCTCTGTGTGATGGTGGAGGTAATGGAGTTGGTAACCTGATGCTGTTATGTAAGAGCTGCCACGGTTTTGTAGACGCGGCAAGGCGTAAGCGTAGATAGTTTTATGCAGGATACAATCGAATAGTTAGTGTTTTATGCGTACAGGTGTCGTCAGGAACGACCCTGTACGTTTTTTTATGCATTTTGGGGGTTTGTTGGGGGGTGTGGTGGGGGGGCTTGGTTTGTTGGTGGATGGGGGTACCCCTCAAAAAATTGAAAAAGCGATGTGTATACCCCGCGTCCCTGTCAACAAAATCTATCGCTACGAAATTGGAGGTTTGGGGGGTGAGCCGCTAACTTCTCGATTTTTTGAGCCGCTATCTCACGGCATGGCTATTCTCAGTGCAACCGAGAAAGGAAAATGTATGCGTCCGATGCCAAAACTTGAAGTAACAGAATTGCCCGTAGATGAGCTTGCCCCTTATGCGAACAACGCTAAGGAGCATCCGCAAAAACAAATAGATGAGATAGCCGAGAGCATTTCAACTTTTGGAAACTGTGACCCTATCGGCGTTTGGCACAATGAGGATGGAAAGCCTGAAATAGTAGAGGGGCACGGTCGCGTGCTTGCATTAAAGAAACTCGGCATTACAACCGCGCCTGTTATTTACCTTGACCATTTGACTGACGAACAACGACGAGCTTATACACATGTGCACAATCAGACCACTATGTCGAGTGGCTTTGACTATGAGATTTTAGTAGCTGATATGGATAACCTCAATATGAATTGGGAAGCACTTGGTTTTGAAGAGTTTTGTTTTAACGAAACTCCACCATCTGTTGATGAAGCTGCTGATGAGTTGCCAGAAACTGTAATTTGCAAATGCAAGCGCGGCGATATTTGGCAGCTTGGAGAACATAGAATTATGTGCGGCAATTCTGCAAATGAAGCAGATACAGATGCGCTATTTTCTGCGGGGGGGGCTTAATCTAAATGATTAAGAACTGCGAAGTCTGCGGGCGCGAATTTACAGCTCAACGTAAAACTGCTAAATATTGCTCGAATAAATGCCGCCTCATGGCACAACGCGGCGTTCCATATATTGGTGAGTTGCAGCCACCTGCAGCCACTGCGATTATGACTGCCGAAGAAGTGCAGTCCACGATTCAACAGGCGCATATTGCTGCATCTGATTTATCTCGGGCATCAATGATGACGCATTCGCCTTTGTGTCTCAAACTGCGCCGCGTAGCTAAAAAGCTTGAGGACGCTCTGCGAGGTGAGGGACTATGAAGGGGGCAAAACCCAAACAAAATGCAATCCGTCGCGGGCTTAGTGATGCTTACGGCTTAGCCAAAGAAGAATCATCAGGCGTTACTATGCCGCCTGATATTGCGCGTGACCCCGTGCAGTCTGAGATTTGGGCTTGGCTTGCGCCACCTGTAAATAATTTTGCACCTCAAGATGTTTTAATCCTTAGACGATTAACCTACTGGCATGCCGTAGCACAGCAAGCCGAGCAGGCTATCCATTCTGAGGATGGGCGCATAAATATTTTCGACAAGATAGGTGTGAAGCCATATAAAACCGAGGATGGTCGAGAGGTTCCGCTTGTCAGGAAGAACCCCGCCTTGCAGATTCTCAAGGAAGCAACCTCAGAAATTCGCGCGCTGTCTGACATTCTCGGGCTTTCGCCTTTAGCACGATCACGTATTGGGCTTATGGATGCTACATCGGTTAAGACTGCAGCAGATACCGCAAAAATGTTTTCGAGTATTGATTCGGCATATGAGCTAGAAGGAGAAATAGAAGTTGAGGAGGACTAAGACTAAATATTCGCGTGCAGGTCTTACTATTGCGCGCGACTATGAGAGGTGCTTGTCCTCTATGTGCTGCCATGTATCGAACGACGGATATTATGGCAAACCTTTTTTATTAGAGCCATTCCAACGGGATAATATTTGGAAGCCATTATTTGCCTGTGGGAAAATGACCACCGACGGCTTCAAGAGAAAATATCGTCGTGCAATTATCGGCTTGCCTTCTGGTTTTGGTAAAACAGAACTTGCTGCTGCTCTTGTGCTTGTCATATCCACGATGGAGGTAATTCATAACGGGCAGTATGGTGTAGTCGCTTCCTCGAAAGACCAGGTACGCAATATTTTTGAGAAAATCGCGACTATGATTAAGCTCAACGACACATGGTCGCAGCAATGGCAAATTGGAAAAGACGTTATCACACACAAAGAAACGGGTGCCAAGATAATGGTATTCCCGAATAAAGCTGATGCCCTGGAATCGTGGCACTTAAATGTTGTTATTTTTGATGAGTTGCACACCTATAAAGATTCAAAAGTCTGGGACGCGGGCGTGAAAGGTCAAAAGGTTTTAAATAATCCTTTGGCTATCGGCATCACTACTGCAGGCGATTCTCGGGAAGGCTTTCTTTGGGATACATTAGAAAAAGCAGATGACGATTCGAGCATGTATTTATATTGGCTCGGTCTTGATGATAATGCCGATATTAATAAACGTAAATCTTGGGAGCCTCTGCTCTGTGCTTCTTGGGTTAGCTGGGAATCAATTCAAGATCAGCGAGGCTCTGCAACTTCTAAGCGGTCTTTTGAGCGATACACAGCTAATCGCTTCCCGCGCGACAAAAGCGAATATAGCTGTTTTACGTCTAACCAGCTAAATACTTGCTATCGGGGTCGTAATAATTTTGACTTGAACAAACCATTTGCTATTGGCATCGATGGCGCAACTGCGGGTGACTCTTTCGCGATAGTCGCATACCAAGAGAGCAAGACTGCCAAAGGTAAAACCGTCGGCTATACAAAGGAATGGGTATTCGATACGCCAGATGAAGAATTAGGGCATTATGACCTCAACCAGATTATCGAGCTTTTAGTCTGGCTTGATTCTGAATACCGTCCGGAAGTAATAGGCATAGATCCTAATCGCCTAATTGTCATGGACTCACAGCTCCAAAAAGTCCACGGCATTGAAACAGTAAGCTTTGCGCAGAACAACCCGACCATGTGCCAAGCAACATCTCTAGTAATGCAAGCTATTAAAGGTCGTAGTCTAAAAATAAATAAGTGTCCAAAACTCAAAGAGCACCTGTCAAATACAGTAGAGCTTGACCGGGAGCCTTTTGGCTCACGATTTGGAAAGAATAAAAAGAAGTCAAAAATTGATGCTGCCATTGCCTTGGCTATTGCAATGCTTGCTTATCATAAACTTGTAGCAGGGCAAGACGAGTATGTCGCTACCTTTAACTAATCTCACGCCAAAAATATCCTCTTTTTGAGTAAAGGAGGATACATGGGTCTTTTTTACAACATGTTTTATAAGCGTGATGAGCCTGTGGCTATCAATGATAACGGGCAACGTATCATGTTGCCCACGCCTGCAAATTACGGCTCTTTAATGTCCGTTGACTTTGCGGCGTGTGTGCAGACCAAGGCTCGTTCTATGGCATCTTTGCCAGTTTCAATCGTGCTGTCTAAGGGACACACGAAGTTAAATGATAACCCCCTCGCTAAATTACTTAATGGCATGGTTAATGAGGATATGTCCGCAGCCTCTTTAATGGCTTGGACGGTTCTCAGACGAGACACCTTAGGTAATGCGTACTGGTATGTGGAGTGGAGCGGCGGCGTTCCCGTTGCAATTTATCCTGTTAACGTTGCGGTATCACATGATTACGATTCATCTCGCCCAAAGGGTAAGAGAACCGTTTATTCGGTTTCGTCGGGTGATAAATACGTACCAGCTGGTAATTACTTTGCTGATGAAATTATCAATATCCCTACTGCGATTACTCGCGATGCTGTAAAGGGTGTTTCTCTTGCGAGTCTCGCTGCTGAGCAAATAGGCTTGTCAATTGACCTCGAGCGTTTTTACCGCGCGATGCTTAATAACGGCAATCACCAATTAGGTCATGTCGAGGTTCCTAACGATTCGAAATTAAAGTCCGAAGAACTTACAGACCTCAAGGCGGCAATTAAGAGTAAATCTGGCGTTGGCAATGCTGGCGAAACTCCAATATTTGCGCATGGTGCTAAGTGGATTACTGATAATCAGACGATGAAAGACGCGAGTTTGATTGAACAACAGAAATGGGTTCTTCATCAAGTTTGCCGCGCGTGCAACGTGCCGCCCTGGAAGGTCTACGATGGCGAAGTTGCCACTTACAATGGTGGGCAGCAGATGCGTATTGATTATGTTACGGATACTATCGTCCCTGAGGTGCGCATTATTGAGCTTGCTCTTAAGCCCGTGCTTGATTCGATGATGCTTTTCGACGCTCAGGTTAAATTTAAACTTCAAGGCTTAATGCGCGGAGACGATGCGGCGCGTGGAGCCTACTACCAACAGATGATTTTCAACGGGACTTACACCCGTGAGGATGTCCGCGAACTCGAGGACTTAAAGCCAATCGACGGCATAAATCTGCCATTACTCCCACTTAACTACGGCACTGTCAACCCCGACGGTTCTGTAAATGTGTTCAATGCAGATAGCAACAAGATAGAAGGAGAGTAGATGTTTCACATCAAGAATGAAGCCGAGAAAGCGACCGTATACATTTACGGCACTATTGGCAAAGACTACTGGGACGAGGATTCGTCTAATACCGCGAAGAATTTTTCGCAGACCCTCGACGAGCTAGGTAATCGCCCCATTGATATTCGCATTGATTCATGTGGTGGGGACGTATATGAGGGTTTTGCTATTGCTTCTGCGATTCAGCGTTACGAGGGGCAAGTAACAGCCTATGTTGATGGTATGGCAGCAAGCGCAGCTTCATACATTGCGATTATGGCTGACAAAGTGGTCATGTCTTCATTTGCCCAATTCATGATTCACAATGCCTGGACTTTTGCGTGCGGTAATGCTCACGAGCTTATGGATGTGATTAAGCAACTTGAGGGCTTGGATGACACAATCGCTCGCCTTCTTGCGACGCGCACTGGCTCCGAGCTTGACGAAATTAAGGCAGCAATGGCAGCCGAGACTTGGTACACCGCAGAACAAGCACTTGAAGCGGGCTTTTGTGATGAGGTAATCGAGACAAAGCAGCGTAATGCAGCATGTCTTGACCGTGATTTGATGCGCAATTTTAAGCATGTGCCAGACGGTCTGTTAGAAAAATCTCACGATGAAAATAATCTACCAATTGAGGCAAGTAGCCTCGTGCTCGGCAACCACGTGTACACGATTAAGGAGTAAACCGCATGAGCATTTTTAATTCAAAGCAGCTCTGGAATGAGCGCAAGCGCCTTGAGGTCGAGCAGGCTAAGGCTGTTACTGACCAGAAGTTAGACGAGGCACGTATTATTGAGGGTCAAATTAAGCAGCTTGATTTGACGCTTGAGCAGGTTATGAATGACGAGCAAGAAGCACGCAACACACAAGTTGCCCCTGCCCCTCGTCAGACTCTGGGTGAGCGCGTACTTGGCGCACGTGATGAGTTCCAAGGTCTTAACGTTGGTTTCCAGAATGAGGTAACCGTAACTCACCTCGGTACCCCTACCGAAACTGACTATGATTTGCCTTCTATCGGCGAGCCTCTGCTCAACAACTTTGCAAGCACCCTCATTGAGGTACCTGCGAGCGGTTCTGTAACCTATATGCAACGTATCGCCACCACTGGTAAGCCCGATACTTGGAAGGGCGTAACTGAAGGCAGCTCCAACGCAAAGGCTAAGGTTATTTATAACTTTAAGTCTGCAGTAGCTAATAAGGAGACTGTAGCTGGTTATGCTCCAATCTCTAAGGATAGCCTTCGCGACTACGACACCCTTATGTCGGTTATCAACAATGACCTTACCTTAGATGTACAGATTGCTCGTAACTCTAAGTACCTCAAGGGGAACAACAATACGGGCATTATTGGTGTAACTAATACAGTTGGCATCATCGCGCTTGAAGACCACATGGGCAAGAATTATTACGACGCGATTCGTAAGATGCGCACTAAGGTCATGGATGCTGCCCGCCGCGTGCCTACGCACGTGTGCATCAACCCACTTATTAAAGAGGCTATCGACCTTTACAAGACTAAAGAGGGTCTGTATCAGTCACTTGGCACCGATACCATCTGGGGCATGACGGCTGTCGAAGATGTGGACTGCGACGGCATTTTGGTCTATAACGCCAACTCTGCACGCGCTCGCCGTATCGGTAATGGCATGACGGTTGAGGTTGGCTACGTAAATGACCAGTTTATTAAGAACGAGCTTTGCATTCTTGCCGAAACTGACAACGCTCTCGAGGTCAATCTACCCTCTGCTTTCTGCTATGCAACTAAGACCAATCTTGACTTGGAGTAAGCCATGTTTATTAGCGATAAGCGCGTAGTGCGCGATGAGCGTCTTATTGCTTTTGAGGGTGAAATTATGTCTGAAGAGGAGGCTGCTGAGCGCGGCCTCCTCGACGAGGACAAGCCTGAGGAGCAAGAGGACAAGCCTAAGAAGAAGGGCAAGGCTAAGTAATGCTAACTCTGCATCTCGATAATGGCGAGAATCTCCGCGTAGCACGCAACGAGCAAGTAAAGCTCGATTGTGGCGCGGAGTTCGACCGCGTAGAAATTACCAACTATAAAGGTGAGAAGACCGAGCAGGCAACGGACGAGTTTGTCTTTAGTTCTGTGCCCGATATTTGCGAGGTCGTCTTTACCAATAGAGGCGCATTTGTTTGCAGCGCTATTATCGAGGTCGTAGAGCGTCATTATTTTTCAATTGCTGCGCTCAAAGCTCAAGATGATACCGACGATTTTCAGGGCGTTACCGATGAGCAGTTTTTTCGTGCTCGCCAAGCGGCTACAGAGGTATTTGAGCAAAATGCGCACCGCTCTTTTGTTGACCGTCTCGGAAAGACGGAAACATATACGGGTGGTTTTATGTGGCTCAAGCATAATGATGTGAGCGCAATTTTTACGCCCCATGTCGAGCAACTGTCTAATTGCACAGTACAGGCACCTCTTGGGCGGGGCACCATTGAATACATCTACGGTGTAAGTTGGATACCTGCTAAGGTGTCCGCTGCGGTAATGAACCTAGCTGGCTATTATTTGCGCCCATCTACTACGCCAGAGCGTGCTACTGGCGAAGCCGTAGAAGGCGGCTTTATTCGCTTTACTTTGGCTGGTAAGGATGGTGCTACGGGTCTGCCTGAGGTTGATGCGGTAATCGAGCAGTACGGTTGTAATCGGGTGATGGTGCTATGAGGTCGGTAACCCCCTATAGTCGTGCAGCCGAAGCATTATATAAGCGCCTTGAGCTGGTTTTATCTGACAAGGCGCTCAAGCTTTACGACAACGGCATAAAGAAACCTGTATTGTCTATTGGCTTGGGACAAGCTCGTCCTGCTTGCATGGCATGGGTTAACCCTATGCCTTTTGAGGTGCAAATACAAGGCTCTGCAACTTCTCATCAGTACCGTACCGAGTTTATTCTGCGCACCTATCTTTTGTGCGTATCAACCAATTTTAATGACGCGGTAAAGCAGGTAACTTACTGGGCAGATGCAGTCATTATGGGCATTTCTGCCGATGCGACTCTCGGCAGAAAAGTTGACAGGTGTCTCCCACGCATTAGTGACGCAGGTTATGACTTCAATTCAGATAAGCGATTTACTGCGGCAATTGAAATTGAGACAACCATTTCTGTGTATGACATGGTAAGTGAGGATTTTAGGAGGCTCGTCCATGAAGGCTAAGAAGGCAATCGTAGCCGTTATTAACGGTCGCGAGTACCGCATAAAAAAAGGGGAGACAATCCCCGCAGAAATCATTGAGTATGTAAAGGCTTTCGCAGCCGAGAAGGAGAACAAGAATGATTAATACAAGCATCGGTTTATTGGGCGTAGCTAAGCAGACAAATAAATCCACTGCGGCTAGTGAGCCTACTTTCTGCCACGGTCTAACTGGCGGAAGCCTTATTAAGCCAGAGCGAAGTGTGGAACAAAAGGGCATTGCTTGTGGTCTGCGTGCCAATACCTCTAATTCGTCTTACGTAAAAGAGGTAAATGTAGCTATTGACTGCGAGACTATGGCTTACGCTGATGCGCTCGGTCTTTATGCTGCTGCCACGCTTGGCAATTGCGTATCTACATCTGCTACCGAGTCTGGCTATTACAAGCATGTAATTACACTCGGTTCTACGATCCCTTATCTCACTTTTTGGGGACAAATTGGCGATACATCACAGCAGACTGTGCAAAAAGCTGTTGGCTGTAAGATGGACACGCTCAATCTTGAGTTTGATGGCAACGACCCTCTTAAGGTCGGTCTTACTGCTGCTGGTATTGATGCTGATTTGTTCGGGCAGTGGAGCGGCTCCACTGAACCGTCTTGTTTCGATGGCTACTTCATCCCCACCGATGGCACATTCAAGTTCTCTCCTGATAGCCAACTCCCAACTGCTGATGTAACCATCACTAAGGGTAATTTTGAGTTGTCTAATAGCCTCACAAGCTATCGCGGCGCTGGCAAGGTTTCTCCTTCTGAAATTGCAGAGTCCAAGCTGCAAACCAACGTAAAGGTGACCACTATCCCCGATGACTTCTCCATCATCCGTAAGGTTCTGACTGGCTCCGAGAGTGGTACGAAACTCGCAGGTAAGATTGTGTATGGCTCTGCTGCTTGGAGTTTTAAGCACTCCCAAGATGATAAGTGCACTCTTGAGGTCGAGTTCCTCAACGTACCTTGGACTTGCGAGACCCCTCAGGTTTCCCCTGATGGCAATGCCGCAGAGGTCGAGTTCTCCGCAGATAACATCGGCGTAGCCTCTAAGACTGGCAGTCCCATCAAGATTACCCTTGTAAATAAGGTGGCGAGCTATGTTTAAAGTTAAGTGCACTTTTCAAGGCGAGAAAACTCTTGAAGTTATTGGCGGGCGTTCTGCTCTCTGGCAGTCTCAGGACTTCTCGGCATCCTTGCCCGATACTGACTCCAAGACTGGTAAAACCGACTACGCATGGGCATACTTCATGGCTAAGCAGGCTGGCAAACTTGGCGAGCTTGGCTGCCCCGATGGTTCTATTGATGATGCCCTTAACTTCCTTGCTGATAACTACGATATAGCCTTTGAGCCTATCGACGATAGCGCCCCTTTAGTCTTTACGCCCGACAAGTAGCTCAGCTTGCACGCATATCGGGGGTGTCTCCATATGAGCTTGTAAAGCTCGATGAAGAATACCCCCTTATCTTTGACGAGTTTTTGCAGCTCTATACAGTCAAAGACCAAACAAAACAGAGCTTTGAGGAAAAGCGCGAGCAATCAAGGGGCGAGCGAGTAGGCAATTTGTTAGCAAGGTTAAGGCGGTAGATATGGGGACTTATGCATATATACGGGTCAATGGAGTACCAGAGACCATCGCAGCCTTAAAGAATATCGACCGTGATATAGCTAAGGACTTTAACAAGGGGTTGCGCGAGGATGTGCGACCCCTTGTTACTAAGGCTAAAAGTTTCGCCCAAGGATTGGGTGGTTCGGGTGATTATGCTGCAAGTTTTGGCGTGCGCACCAATAGCAAGGGCGTGTATATCTACTCATCTGACCCTGGCGCAGGCGTAATAGAGTTTGCCAATCCTGGGGCACTTGTCCGCTCAGGCAAGCGTATGGGCAAGCCCGCAGGCGTTCCGTCTGGCTCACCCCCGCGAGCACTTGTTAAAGCGCGTGACGAAGAAGAGCCACTTATCGTCGAGGCAGTACAGAAGCGTATTCAGGATATAATCAGGAGTTACCTCAATGGGTAAAGCTAATATTAAAATTGCAGTCTCAGGCGCATTTGATGGTGCGGCAATTGACCGCGCCGAGAAGCGCATAGATGCATTTTCCAAAAGAGCAGCCGTAAATACTGGGGGCGTTGGCGCTAGCGCGGTTGAGCTTGGGGCTAAGTGGTCTGCTGCTGGTGGAGATATATATCGCACTGGGCAGAAAGTCGAAGAGACGGGGCGGAAGCTCCAAGGGCTATCTATTGCTACTGGCTTGGTTGCCGCTGCAACTGGCAGTGCCGCTATTAAGATTGATACCGCTTTAACGGGCGTTAGGAAGACGGTTAACGGCACTGATGAGCAATATCAGCAGTTAAAGGAAGCTGCTATAGAGTTTTCCAAGACAAACGCCGTTTCTGCTGACCAGATTTTAGACATTCAAGCGCTTGGGGCACAGCTTGGATTTAGCATCGACGAGCTTAACGAGATGTCTCGCGTCACGAGTGGCTTATCAATTGCTACTGATATGGGGGCAGAGCAAGCAGCAACTGAGATGGCTCAGTTTGCCAATATTACTAAGATGGCTCATGGTGATGTATCTCGCTATGGCTCAGCTGTTGTAAACCTCGGTAATAATCTCGCAACTACAGAGTCCAAAGTTTCGGCAATGTCGCAGAATATCGCCGCGGCGGGCAAACAGGCTAATATGTCTGTGCCTGACATCCTCGGTTGGTCGGGCGCTATGTCATCTCTTGGCGTAGAAGCCGAAAAAGGCGGTACAGCATTTTCGCAAACCGTTGCGACAATTGATAAAGAGGTTGCTACTGGTGGTGAAAAATTACAGACTTTCGCCGATATGGCTGGCATGTCAGCTGAGAAATTCGCGCAAGCTTGGAAGAACAATTCATCTGAGGCTTTACTTGCAATTCTTAAGGGTGCTGGCGGCGCTGAAAATCTAACGGTTGCTCTTGAGGAAATGGGCGTTACATCGGTGCGCCAATCCGATGTATTAAAGCGTCTTGCTGGCAATACCGACCTTGTTTCTCAGGCGCTGCAGGTATCTAATCAGGGCTGGAATGAGAACACTGCGCTGCAAAAAGAGGTTGAGAACCGCAATGAGTCAATGGCGGCAAAACTTGAGATTCTCAAGAACAAAATTACTGCAATTGCCGAGGATGTCGGCACACCTCTTGTCGGCGCTCTTACTGAGGCAATCGATGCGGCGCAACCTTTGCTTGATACAGTAGAGGCAGCAAGTACCGCCTTCTCTAAGGCTGATAAGGGCACCCAGCAATTCATCCTTGGCCTTGGTGGCGTAGCCATTGCAGCTAGCCCTGTGCTTACGGTTACGGGTAAGCTCATCCAAGGCACAGGCTCGCTTATGTCTTTTGCAGGCAAAACTGCTCAAACGTTTGGCATGTATCAAGACGCGCTCACTACTACCAATGCGGCAGCGCTTGAGACATACTCGTCTAATTCAAAGCTCAACCAAGCTCTTAACGCTAACCCCGCAGTTAAAGCGGCGGGTGGCGTAGATAAATATGTGTCTGCAGTTAAAGACGCTGCACGAGATACGGGAGAATATAACCGTGCGGTCGCTAAACTTGAGCGCGAGCAGAGTAAGGGCAATAAAGCGAGTGCCGAAAGGGTAGCGCAGCTTAAAAACGAAGTCGCTCAAGCTAAAGCTGCAAAGGACAGTTCAAGCGCTGTTGCTAATGGATACAAGACTGAGGCGACAAACGCTGCTGTGTCTACGGCAGCAAACAAATTACACGCTGGTGGATTGATGGCGCTTTCTGCTGCTGCAAACATCGCAAAGGCAGCACTTGCCACCATTGCCCCACTTGCTCTTGTGGCTGGTGTCGCTGCCTTAGTGGCTAAGTTTAAGGAAGCGGAAGACAAGGCAAACACACTCAAGAATGCTACTACTGGTCTTGAGGATGCTGTACGCGGCGGCACCAATGCCGTAAAAGAACAGGGCGGCGCACTTGGTGGGCTTATCCCTGCGCAAAAAAATTACCGAGCTGCGGTGGATGAATCGATTGAATCTCAATCTAAGCTCGCTGATTCAATTCGTGCAATTAACTCAGAGGCGGCGGCGCAAGATGCAGAAATTCGTAACGCATACGCCACTATCGGCGAGTATGCTAATAAGTCTGATTTAAGTTTCGACGCACAAAATAGGCTTAAAGTAGCTGTTGACACTATCAATGATACCTGCGGCACGCAAATACAAGTAATTGATGCTGCTAATGGCAAGCTTGCAGATGAAAAAGGTGCGGTTACCGATGTAACTGCGAGTATTGGCGAATATGTAAAGAAGAAACTCGAGCAAATTCGCATCGATGCTCAGCAGGAGAAACTTAAGGGCTTATATAAGCAGCAAGCAGATGACTTAGAATCATACGTCAAGGCTCAAGCTGGCTTAAATAAGGAGCTGGAGAAGCAGGGCGGGCACGCTGAATACATTAAGCGTCAATCTGCATTATACGGCGGTGGCGCAAATGGCATTAAGCAAGCGGAGAAGGATTGGGAAAATCTAAACAAACGTCTTTCTGATACCTACGGTGTTAAGGATGCTAAAGACGCGCTTGATTCTACAAACAAATCAATTGAAGTTATAAACAAAAATATGCAGACCTCAGCTGAGGTTGCGAGCAGCGCTGCGACTGATATTTCCTCGCTTGCCTCTGCGTCATCCGTAGTAAGTTCTGCCTGTAATGCTATGGGCTATGATTTAAACGATTTTAGTAGCGATTTAGCAAATGCGGGCGTATCAGTAGATACCTTTAAGTCTCTTAATGACTCACAGCTTGCCGAGCTTGTCGGTAAGTGGGATGGCTCTACAGAATCCATTATCAATACCCTTAATGATATGGGCATCAAAATGGAGGACTCGGGTCTTAATGCTGCTAATGCCTTAGCTAATGGCATGGCTAATGGCACGGTTTCTGTAGAGAGCGCTACCGAGATACTTAAAGCCTCTGCATCTGGTGACTGGTCATCTGTTGCCAATCAGATGGCACAAGCTGGTATTCAGCTGCCCGAGAGCGTGGCTAAGGGAATTAAAGATGGTTCGTTCAAGCCATCTGGGGCTACTGAATCTATGATGTCTGCAATTGCGCTTAAGCTTACGGGTGGAGATGTTAAGGCTGCTGCCGAGATGCTCGGTCATGATATTGACGCAGGCTTGGCGAGCGGTATTCAAAATGGCACCCTGTCAGAGCAAGAGTCGCAATTCCTCGGGCAAGACGTTATCAATGCAGCAAAGACTGCGCTCGATTCTCATAGCCCATCTTTAGCATTCGAGCAAATTGGTTATGACGTAGACGCGGGCTTAAGCCAAGGTATCGATGGCAATTCTGGCTCACCGCTCGGCGCTATTGCCTCTCTGGGTGCTCAGCTTGTTGGTAGCCTTACTGGGCTTGCCCCATCTATGCAAAGCACTGGTAACTCTGCTTCTGGTGGCTTGGCTTCTGGGCTTCTGTCAAACGTTGGCGGCGTTGTATCGAGCGCCGCCAAACTTGCGGGCGGAGCACAGGGCGGCGTAAGTAGCGTTAGTAGCTCGCTTTCAAGCACTGGTCAGAGTGCAAGTTCTGGTTTCGCACAAGGGATTGGAAATGGTGTTACTGCTACACACTCGAGCGCTCGCGCTCTTGCAAATGCTGCAAGTAATATGGGTAACGTTAATTCATCGGAATGGGGTAAACACTTAGGGCAAAACTTCGCAGCTGGTATCAATGCAGCTAAGGGATGGGTTGCTGATGCTGCCCGAAATATTGCCAATGCTGCGAAAAACTTCTTGCAATTTACGCAGCCTGATATGGGGCCTTGGAGCGGTGCTGAGCGTGGCGGCATTCGCTCGGGTATGCACTTGGCGCAAAACTTTGCTCAAGGTATGAATGAGGGCACGGCAGACATTACTAAAGCAGCTGAGGGGCTGGCATTTGCAGCAGCTCCACAAACCAAATACGGCACCGCTGCCCCTACGGCTAGCAATGAGGAACTCACGCAACTCTTAGTCTCTTTACTTGCAGAAGTTAAAGCCTTGCACGGCAATCTTGGCAAAATTATCTCCGAGAATACCGACCATCTAGACGATAGAGATATGAGGAGACTTGTAAATGAATATGTACGATAGCCTCATTTATACCAGCTCCACTGGGGTAAAGATTGAGTTTGACGACGTGCGTGCTATCAGACTTGGTGAGGGCGATATACTTCGCTCTCATAAGTGGTCACGCACTCTCGGTTATCGTGGATATACGGGGCTTGCGCGTCAGGCAAGTGAGATAAATATTGACGCAGTTGTCACAGATTTAGAGTTTGCCGACGAGATGCGTAAGGCGTTTGATTATGACGTGGCAATAAACAAGCCTGGTGTACTATCCCTTGGGGGATGGACGCAGCACGCACTTGTTGTAGAGATGGAGAATGATGTTTGGAGGCCATCCGTACTCGGCATTACTCTTACGGTGGGTCTTCTTGATGGCATTTGGCGAAAAGAGAAGACTGTACACGTTCCACCTGCTGGTGGCTTTGCTGGAGACGGCATCGGCAAAGGATACCCGCACGGTTACCCCCACGGTTATGCAGTTCAAGCGCCTAGTCAGACTATTAAGCTCGATGGCTATCTTCCCTCGTCGCTTAAGCTAACTATATTCGGTGCGGTATCCGCACCATCAGTTACCATTGGCGGTAACGTTTATAAATACGGTGGAGACGTTCCAACTGGCGGTTATTTGGTAATTGATGGGGCAACTAAAACCGCAACTGTCACTAATGAGAATGGCGACGTAAAGAACGCCTTGCCTGAACTTGAAATAGGCTCGGGCGAGGGATGCGGTACGTATGCCTTCGAGAAATTAAAGCCAGGGACGAGCCGCGTAGATTGGAACGGCTCATTTGGGTTTGACCTCACGACCTACCTTGAGGATTGTGAGGTGCCATGGATATTGTAATCTCGACACCCGATGGCAAGAAGCAAAAAATACTTGATGACTTTAGCCTTGATTTAGAGTTCGGCATTGGTCTTGGCAATGACTTTAAGCTCGCGGGAATCAATGAGCGCTTGGCTCTTGGCTCGCGTGTATGGATACCTAATACAGAGTATGGCGGTGTAATCGATGATGATAACCCATCGCGTACCGTAAAGGGCGACTCTATCTATTATCATGGCAGGACTTGGCAGGGGATATTAGAGGGTAATATCGTTATGCCTGATAGCGGTCATGACTACCTCACTTTATCGGGCACCTGCAATGGACTAATTAAGGCACTCATTGACCGTAGCAAACTATCGGATGTATTTACGGTATCCATCGCAACAAGCCCATCTATCAGCAATTACAAATTCAACCGCTATATTGACCTCTACACCGCGATTCGGGGGATGCTCGCAAGTGTCAACCAGCGTTTAGAGATTAAAGCTGTTGATGGTGCGATTGTTCTAAATTCAAAAGAAATTACCGACTGGGGCGATTTGCTTGGTGCGGAGAATGTAGCTTTTTCGGCGCGACGTAATAACCGACCTGTGAATCACCTTGTTTGTCTTGGAAAAGGCGAGCTTAAAGAGCGCGAGGTAGTCCATCTTTTCGCTGATGAAAAGGGCAATATTAGCCAAACACAGAGCTTATTTGGGCTTGACCACGTGGGGCAGGTATATGACATAAGTTCTAAGTCTGGCTCGGAGCTTTTGTCGGCTGGTAAGTCTAAGCTGAAAAAATTACAAGAAGATAAGAATACCGCTAAGGCTGTTCTACCTGATGCAGTCGGTATGTCTGTTGGCGATTCTGTTACAGCAGTATCCACTACATATGGTTTGAGAGCTAAAGCCAATATCACAGGTGTTGTATTAAAGATACAGAACGGGTTTTGTTCGGTCACACCGAAAGCGGACGGGCGGGCTGATACGGTCGATTATACGTAAGGATTTGTTATGCCAAAAATTGAGGGAGTCACCCAGTACAAATGCGATAGATGCAAAAAAGAGGAGAACGTACTCCCAAATGACCCTGCGGGGGATAAGTGGGAGACGGTGCGGCGCATTGATAGTAATGGGAATGAAGTAACCGCAATTCTCTGTAAAGAATGCGCAGATAAATACCGTGATTTTGTTCTTGACCAATCTTATGAATACCGCAAATTCTTAGCAGGGAAGGAGTAAGTATGGATGCAATCACCGCAGGAAATGGCAAGAATCACGTTACCTCTGCTGATGATGCTGAGATTTTCGCTTCGCTTATCGGTGGCGAGAGCTGCGTAATGCAGCGAGGAGACATGTTTAAGTGCATCGTCGAGACTGCAAATAAAGCCACAATTGGCACAGGGCTTGGTTTTATTCATGGGCACGCGTTTCGATGCGAAGTACCTGAATCGGTAGTTATTAAGTCAGGCTCTCAAGGATTTAAAAGAAATGATATTATCGGCGTTCGCTGGACTACTGATTCTCTCGGCAATGAAAGTATTTCGCTTGAGGTTATCCAGGGAACTCCTGTAACACTTAATCCATCAGACCCCGAGACCCCAAGCGGTAATCTTCTAAATGGTGACAGGTCCGCATGGTTTAGTCTATGGCGCATTAAGATTGATGGTATTACCGTTGGCACCCCTGAGAAAATGTTTCGCGAGGTAAATAGCTATCTTGGCATGATGACCCCTAAGGTGCTCTTTACTGGTGATTTTGCACAGACAAAAAGTTCTCAAATTACCTTATCTGATGTGGTTACCAATTACACAAAGATAGATGTTGTTTATCAAACCTCTGGCGGAGATGTTGGCACGATTCCGCTCTACAATCCGCAAGCTGGCACAAAGTTTGTAGTATGGTCGGCTGAGCCGTCGAATGATTATATCTTTTTCAAAAATAAAGCATTCCTAATTCAAGAAAATGCGAAGAGCATTAATGCTGCTCGTGTAACTGGGTCTGATTCGTCTTGGTGGGCACAGGAATACCGATTTGCATATACCTCAAATGCAGGTCTTTATACCAGCCATACAAATAGCATCGGCATTATCGCTGTCTACGGCTACAGATTCTAAGGAGGTGCATTATGACGCAGGAAATACAGCCAATTCTAAGTCTGTTGGTGCCAATTACCACACTCATTTTATTTGCGCGCGTAATGCTCCAAGACCGAGAGCAGAGCGCCCGCAGCTTTGAGACGCTTGCGTTGAGCATCGAGCAGCTAAAGAAGATGGTGGAGAAGTTAGAGCGAAAGGTAGACGAGATAAACAATCAGCTAAATACCCATACGGTTGATTTATCAAAAATCGACCTTAGAGTAACCGCACTTGAAAGCCGTATGGGTGACATTGAGGACAGGTGCGGGATGCATACAGAAGTTTTGGCAGCCTTAAAAACAAAGGAGTAATCATGACACACATTAAGCATTGGGCAATTGCCGCAGCAGTACGAGCACTAAAGACATTTGCACAAGTAGCAGTATCGCTTATAGGTACTGGAGCTGTTGGTTTTACTGACCTTGACTGGGTGCAAATTGCATCTGTAGCAGGTGTAGCAGCAGTAACCTCAATCCTTACCAGCATTGCGGGGCTTCCCGAGGTATCCGAGGGCGCAAGTCCTCTTAAGAAAATCGAGGAGTAGGTATGGACGAGCTTACCGACGAGCAGCTGGCAGAGCTTATGAGTACGCAAGACGTACACGATGAGGATGACGTAGCAGAGGTGGAGGAGGTTATCTATGAGTAGAGCTGGTGACCTCTTAGCAGCTGCTAATGCTGAGATTGGCTATAACCGATTCGATGATCCTTTAGCAGGCACTAAATACGGCAGACGATACGCGCAATTAGTAGGTAATGCTTACTACGGCACGTCTGGTGTTCCGTACTGCGCAATGTTCGTTAGCTATCTTTTTGACAAGCTGGGAATTGCCGAGCCGTTTCTGCCCGAAGCATATTGCCCCTACATGAAGAATAAAGCTAGGCAGGCAGGCATGCTTGTAGACAAATACCAGGCACGCCCCGGTGATGTAGTGCTGTTTGACTGGGGCGGCGATGGCGTGTGTGACCACGTAGGCATCGTAGAGAAGAATTGTGGTAATTACCTGCAGACAATTGAGGGCAACACATCTGTTGGCACATCTGGCTCACAGTCTAACGGCGGTCGTGTTGCTCGCCGTACACGCAGTTTTACTAGTGTAAATTGCGTCATTCGCCCAAATTATGCCGATGGCGGCTGGATACAAGACTCCGTCGGTTGGTGGTACAAGAACGCTGATGGTAGCTATACCAAGGACGGCTGGCAGGCTATTGATGGTAAGTGGTACTTCTTCGACGAGCGCGGCTATATGTACCGTGGCTGGCTACAACGCTATGGATATTGGTATTACCTTGATGGCTCTGGTGCTATGGTGACAGGCTGGCAGGCTATTAGCGGCAAATGGTATTACTTCAATAAGAACGGCGATATGGCTACAGGCTGGGTGCGCGACGAGGGCAAGTGGTATTACCTTGATACTAACGGCGACATGAAGGTTGGTTGGATACTGGACAATGGCAAGTGGTATCTCACAGATGGCAGCGGTGCCATCAAGACTAATACCATTGCTATATCTGGTGATAATGCTTATGCATTCCGCCCTGATGGCTCCATGGTCACAGGCGATGTAATGGCATCAGCCGATGAAAATGGCGTTTTGCATATCAAACCGTAAGGAGAGCCATGGAAGAATGGACGCTTACAGTATGGAGTACGCTATCCGATGGCCCCGGTCTTCACTATAGTAAAGAACGCGTTGAGCGGTTTTCCACTAAAGATGATGTGGTGGCATTTATCAAGGGTAGGTATCTTGCCGCAAAAGTTACGTGGTTCGACGATAAGCAAAAGTGCAGTGTAGTTATTAAGGGGTGACAACGAACGAGAAAAAATCACGTTCGTTGTAACTTCCGACTTGGTTCGTACTAGACATAACTAACCCCTCACCTACCATTTGGCAAGTGAGGGGTCTTTTTTGTTTATGCAGGTAAACGGCTTGTTGTAAGGCGTTTTAAGACGCTGTAATTTTGTAAATGACTATTTATACCTGTTTTAGGACGGTATTGTCCTTTCCATCCACGAACTCAACCTCATACCCTTGCGTCTCAAGAGCAATAGCTACAGCACGGCTGCATGCATTGGCAAAACGCCAATCTCTGCCATCGTCAGTGTAATGGTGCTGCCTGTAGTCCACTGCGCTAAACCAGTAGGGGAGCTGTATTGCCCTTGCTGCCCCATACTCCTCGGTCTGTTGTTCAACAATATCAAGCGCGACATCAATAGCTGCTTGCATCTGCTCGCGCATATCATCGAGTAGCTCCCATACATCAGCAGGGGCACGGTATCCAGTATCGCTAGGTGTTGCCCAGCGCCTGACTGAGCGCTCCTGTACTCCTGCTAAATCAGCCAAGCGGGCATCTGTAAGTCCTAAAGTCTCACGCAATGCGCGAAATTCCGCTTTGCTGCGGTTCGGTCGATTTGTACTCATATGTTTCCCTTTCTAATGAAAAAAGGGCGGAGCTTTCGCCCCACCCCCTTGTTTTAGTTTGCTACGATGCGGTAGAAAATGGCAACTGTGAAGTTCTGGTTGCCGTGAGGCTCTTCGTAGTCATTAAGACCGCTTGCGTAACTCACCCAGTACTTCATGGCTTCGTCATGGTCGTCGCTTTGGAATACATCGCGAACCTCGAGAACCTCGTTGCCAAGGAGTTTAACTTGCTGGACTGTGTACTTCATTTCATTCCCCTTTTCTCGGGTGAGGGCTGACCTTGTGCCGTCCCTCTTGACACTTATAATATAGTCCGTAAACCAGACTAATACAAGCATGAATTGGTACGTTCATATTTTGCACACAATTCATCTGGCGGTTATGCTGCGCGTTGCAGTCTTATTAAGAGTGTGCAATTATGTATTCCTATTTCGCATGTTCCCGTATTGATTCGGCTTGTAGAATGGATGGGGAGCCAGTTAGAAATTGTGCGAACCCGTGAGATGGTCAATCTTGCGGGTTCGTTTTTTAATACGCCTGTCTCCCAAAACTTTAAAGAATAGCACAAGCGCTTGCGCCGTTTGTTTGGAATTTTCCCATTTACAGGATGTAAATGGTAGGATTTATAGGAACGTAAACGACATAGATGACAATTCATCCATGCAGGTTACGAAAGGATTTGGGAGCTAAATAGTGAGTACTTCTCAATCTGTACATGCAGCTCAAACAACCAGTCGTAGGGATGCCTGGAACGCACCGCTTAAACGTGATCTTTCCATCCTGGAACAACTTGTTTCTAAGGATTTTAAACTCAAATATCGTCGCAGTATTTTGGGTGTGGTTTGGAGTGTTTTAAATCCACTGCTTATGATGATTGTTATGGCAGTTGTATTTTCTTCATTCATGCGTTACCAAGATAAGGATCTTGGTAATTACCCTCTGTATTTGATTTTGGGTAATACGGCTTGGCAGCTTATGGCAGACTCCACCTCTCAGGGTATGGTGTCAATTATTGGCGCGGCATCACTCCTTAAAAAAGTGCGGGTTAACCGTTTTGTGTTCCCCGTACAAAAGGTTCTTTTTGCCATGGTAAATTACTCGTTTTCCCTGGTAGCCGTTGCATTGGTTATGCTATTTTTCCGCATACCGCTTACGCCAATGGCATTTTTTATGCCGGTAGCCTTGCTGCTCTTGGGCATTTTTTCCATCGGACTATCGTTGTTGCTGTCTACCTTATCCGTCTTTTTTCGCGATGTTATTCATCTCTGGAGCGTTTTTCTTACGGCATGGATGTATGCCACGCCCTTGTTTTATCCCTTTAGCCAGTTGCCTGAATGGATGAAGGTTGCAGAGGGATTTAATCCCATGTACTGCTATATCACACTTATTCGTGATGCCTTGTTATGGCAGCAGATGCCAACCACGGGTCTTCTCATTCGTTGTGTTGGTTTTGCTTTGGGCACGTTAGCGCTTGGATGGATTGTATTTCACAAAAACGAGCACAAGTTTATTTTGTATATCTAACAGGGGAGTAACTCTTGTCAGACGTCACACTACATAAGCCCGATGGCTGGTCTGCTCAATTTCATATTGAGAAGTCTAACTTGCTTACGGGAGAAACTGCACTGGTAGAGCCTATTATTGAGGGCATCGATCCCAAGGAATTATGGCTTAACTTTACCTGGTCATCTGAAGGTCGTTGGGATGAAGGCAACTGGGATTCTACCTATAACCGTACGGGCTCCTATACCCAAGAGACATCTTGGGTTTTTAATCCGCCTCATGAGGGGCGCTATCAAATTTTTGTAGACATCAATGATTCTACGAGTGGGACTATGACGGTTTCTGGTTGGGTAACCGTATCTGCACCCGATGGTTTTAAACGTCCTGATCTTCCAGCACCAGATGCAGAGACGGTCATTGCGGTGGACGATGTCTCCATGGTCTTTAATATTGCATCTGAGCAGTTTAATTCTCTTAAAGAGTATTTCTTAGCACTTACCAAAGGCGAGTTGAGCTTTAAGGAGTTTCGTGCGCTTGATCACATTAACTTTGAAGTTAAGCGTGGTGAAGCATTTGGTCTGGTAGGCACCAATGGATCTGGCAAGTCTACAATGCTTAAGATTATTGCTGGCGTGCTTGAGGCTTCTGAAGGTAGCTGCCAAGTAGCGGGCACCATTGCACCTCTTATTGAGCTCGGTGCTGGTTTTGATATGGAGTTGACTGCTGCAGAGAATATCTACCTTAATGGTGCACTTTTGGGATACAAAAAAGAGTTCATTGACGATCATTTTGACGAGATTGTTGAGTTTGCAGAACTCCAGAACTTCATGGATATGCCCCTCAAAAATTATTCAAGCGGTATGGTTGCGCGTATTGCCTTTGCTATTGCTACTATTACCGAGCCAGATATTCTTATTGTTGATGAAACGCTTTCCGTTGGTGACTTTTTGTTCCAGCAAAAGTGTGAACGTCGCATTAAGGAGCTTGTTGAATCCGATGGCGTTACCGTTTTGCTCGTAAGCCATAGCATTGAGTTGGTAGAGCGTATTTGCGACCGTGTCTGTTGGATTGAGAAGGGTAAGCAACGCATGCTTGGACCTACTGATGATGTGTGTGAGCACTACAAGAGGTTGGAAGCGTAATATGCCTACCACCTCTTTAGAAAAGCCTAGTCTTAGTATTTTGGTCCCTATTTTTAATGTCGAGAAGTACTTGCGCCAGTGCTTAACATCGCTTATGGCACAGGATTACCAGGACTTTGAAGTGATTTTGCTCAATGATGGGTCTACTGATTCATCCGCCAGCATTGCAGAAGAATTTGCTCGTTCTTATGAGCGTGTATCGCTTATCAATAAAGAAAACTCTGGTTATGGCGCCACTCTTAATCTGGGCATTGATAAAGCTCGCGGTACCTACCTTGGTTTTCTCGAGTCAGATGATTTAATGTATCCACATGCCTTGCGCGCGCTTATGGATGCCGCATGTGCTCATGATGCAGATGTGGTTCGTGGCACTTATTCCTACTATTGGTCTATGGACAATAAGGATGAAATACAGCACCCCTATGCTGCAGATTTAATAGGCCGTGCCAAAGATTATCGTGCAGATATACGTCCATTCTTAACGCCCTACGCCATTTGGGATGGTGTATATCGACGTCAGATGCTCTTTGATCAAAATATCCGTTTTCTAGAGACAGCTGGCGCATCATATCAAGATACGTCCTTTGCATTTAAGACTTATGCAGCTTCTCAAAAGACCGTTTTTTTGGACACGCCCATCATCCATTATCGTCAGGATAATGAGGGTTCTTCCGTGCGTTCTCGTGGCAAAGTGTATGCTGTTTGTCAGGAATATGATGAGATTAGCCACTGGTTAACACATCGTAACAATCAATCATTCGAGAAAAACTTCCAGATGGCAGCGCTCATTGGTCGTTACAATGCGTATTTATGGAACCTTGACCGTATTGCTCCTGAGTTTCGCGAGGAGTTTATTTGCTTTATGAGCAAAGAGTTTTCTCTGATGGATGATGCAGGCAGAATCGATTGGGCTCATTTAGATGAATGGCGCACGCGTAACCTGCGCAAAATATTGGATGATCCCAAGGGTTACCTAACCATCCGCGAGCGTCTTCATGGGCAGAGCACCTTGTCTAAAGTTGCCTTTGCCTTAGAGCTTGGTGGGCCTGCAGCACTTGTTTCGGCTGTTAAAGAACGAAAGATGCGATAATGCCAACACATCCATCGATTGCTTGCTCTGCTCATCGTCCTAAGCATCCTCTTGTTTCTATTATTGTTCCTGCTTATAACGCACAAGAGTATGTAAGAAGCTGTCTTGATTCCTTGCGTGCCCAGACCCTGCACAATATTGAAATTGTTTGTGTGAATGATGGCTCCACGGATGCCACCCAAGACATAGTGGAAGAAATTGCAAGTCAAGATAGACGTGTTGTAGTAGTACAGCAACAAAACTCAGGTATTGGGTGTGCGCGTAATGCGGGAGTTGCTGCTGCTTGTGGCGAGATAATCATGCTGTGTGATGCGGATGACATGCTTAAGCCTCAGGCTTGTGAGAAGGTATATCAACAGTTTATTTCTACCAAGTGCAGCGTTGTGGTCTTTGGTTTTGAGGTATTTCCTGCGGGTGCCTTGCATCCTTCTTTAGCTTCTCAACTTCATCCACGTGATGTTGTTATTACGCAAAGTGCGCGCGGCATAGAGCAGCTTCTTTTTGAAGAAAAGGCACGCCCTTTTGGGGCACGCCTGGCGTTGCGTGCAAGTTTTATGCGCGAGCAACATATTACGTTTCATCCCAAGCTTACCCTCGGTGAAGATCAGTATTTTTGCTTTGAGGTGTATCCTCGATCTACCAAAACAGTTCTCATGAGCGAGCAGCTGTATCGGTATCGCATGAATAGACAGTCTATGAGTCATAGACTGGGCTCGGATGTAGATGCCCGTCTCAACAAGCTTTCTCAACACCTTGCGTGCGAACGTGCCATCATTCAGGATTGGACCAAGGCTGGTTTTATGGGTCTTTGTGACGAGAAACTCCTTGAGTGGTGCCTTGATTTGCTGTTATTGGATGTGTCTAAGTTGCCCCTTGGTAAACAAGTTTCATTTTGGGAACAGTGGTGTACCGACGTGTTGAGTGGATTTGCTTTGCAAACGCTGCTGAGTTCGAGCAAATTATCGAGTGCAGCCAAGGGCTGTTTAACCGATATCGTATCCGATGCTCATGCGGTATCAAAACGGCATCTTACAATGTTTTATCTGCGTAAACGTGGCGTGGTAAGCAGTATGAAGCGCGTGGTATGGGGCCTGACACATAAAGCTTAGTTGGTTGGCATGTGGCGGCTGCTACAATGTGAGCAGTCAAACAAAGGATTACAATGGCTTCTTCTGATCAAACAGCACCGCTTATCTCGGTATTGGTGCCTATCTATAATGTAGAACGCTATCTTGAGGAATGCTTGGATTCCTTGCGTGCTCAGACCTTGAGCGAATTTGAAGTTTTGTGCATCAATGATGGCTCTACAGATGGCTCGCGTGCTCTTATCCAGCGCTATGTAGCTATGGATGCTCGATTTAAGCTTATCGATAAACCCAATTCTGGGTATGGCGCCTCTATGAATCAAGGTCTTGAGGCTGCAACTGGCACTTATATTGCTGTTTTGGAATCGGATGATATGTTTGCCCCGCAAGCGCTTGAGCTTCTCTACCAGGCACTGAGCACTTCTAAGGCACCTGTTGCAAAAGCAAATTTTACCCTGTATTGGTCTGAGCCTCAAAAACGGACAGAATCCTTTGATGTAGTTGGTTCGTTTGCAGGTAAAACATTTTGTCCTTCTTGTGAGGGTCATGAAATCTTTTATCAAAAGCCATCCATTTGGAGTGCGCTGTATAGTCGTGCATTTTTGGATGAGAACCACATTCGTTTTTTAGAGACTCCCGGAGCTTCGTATCAAGATGCCTCTTTTAGTTTTAAGGTATTTGCTGCGGCATCGCGGGTGAGCTGTATTGCGGATGAGGTGTTGTTGTATCGGCAGGATAATGAAGCTTCTTCCGTTAATGCACCTGGCAAAGTATTTTGTGTATGTGATGAATACACAGAGATGCAAACGTGGCTGGCGCACCGTCCTGAGCTGGAGGTACGTCTTAAGAGCGTTCTGGCACGCATGAGGCTCAATACCTATCTATGGAACTATAATCGCCTGTCGCCTGAGTTGCGCAAAGAGTTTTTTCCAACCATGCGTGCCGATTTACAAGCAGACTTTGATCAGCATATTTTTGATGAGCACGATTTGGGCTTAATTCGTACGGCAGAATTAAACACGCTTTTGTATAACCCCAAACGCTTTATGTCTGCCTGGCAACACGGTGAACCTAAGCCTGGTCGTTGGAATGCACTTAAGCATGTATATGCTCTTGGTGGTTTGCAACTGTTACTGTTTTTAGTGGGCAAAAAGTTTAAGGGATATCTATCGTATGGCAAAGCTTAGCATCATAGTTCCCATGTATAACGTTCAAGCATATCTGCCAGAATGCTTAGATTCACTGCTTGCACAAACGTTTACAGACATAGAGATTATCTGTGTAAATGATGGCTCTCCTGATGATTCTTATGCAATTGCACAGGACTATGCCAAGCGCGATACACGCTTTATGCTTATCGATAAACCCAATGGCGGGCTTTCGAGTGCTCGTAATGCAGGTATTTTGGCTGCTCATGCTCCATACGTTTGCTTTTTAGATGCAGATGATCGTTTTAAACCACAAACCTGTGAGCGTATAGTGCAAGAACTTGATGCCAACCATGCGGATGTGCTGGTCTTTGGTGGGGAAGCGCTCCAACATTCTGAGTCCTATGCGTGGTTGGAAGACGTGTTGTCTCCGCGTAACGTCATATACCATACGTGTACACCAGAGTTACTCTTTACTGAGGCAGTTAAACCGTTTTCTTGGCGTCTTGCTTGCAAACGAGCATTCTTGTGTGAACAGCAGATTTTATTTAATGAGCAGGTTCGCTATGGAGAAGACCAGATATTTGCATTTGAGCTTTTTTCTCAGTCTAGAACAACACAACTCATTTCTGACAAATTGTATGAGTACCGCATTATACATAAGACGTCTTTGCTCAACACTATGTTGCAGGATACAACAGCTTTGCTGCTTGAGCACATTAAGCTGCAACAGATTATTTTTGATTCCTGGAAAGATAGGGGCATACTACAAACGTATGCGAGCTATCAGCTTGAGTGGCTTATGGAGTTTTACTTGTTTGACGCGCTATCTCTTGATACACAAGATTTCTTGACGGTATGGGAAGCAGCACGCAAGCAACTACATGACAATTTTGAACGCCAGCACATTACAACCGCGCGGCTCAGACATGCATCAAAAACGATATTGTTAGCCTGTTATGATGGCAAGCCGCTGTCAGCTAATCAGCGCAAACTGCTTAAATTGCGCTATTTACTAGCAAAGCGTGGAGTCAGAGGTATTGTAAAAAGAATTCTTCGTGGACGGGCAAAAGTTCATAGCTAGACTCAAGGCCTATGGTATAGTGCTCTCAGACCTTTAAGTGTGGTACGAGATACCCACAAGGCGCACTACAAGATTCATATGCCTTTCTTGGATGTCTCGTGTCGCATGACGGCAGGGACATCTTTTTTTGAAAGGGGTCATATGGAGCAGCAGGCTAAGGCAATTCTCATGGATGAGGCTGCCATGAACCGCGCACTTACCCGTATTGCACATGAGATTTTGGAGCGCAATGAAGGTGCATCTCATCTTGCTTTGGTAGGTATTGTGCGTCGCGGCGTATTTTTGGCTGAGCGTTTAGCTGATCAGATTGAGAAGATTGAAGGCACCCGTCCCCAAACGGGGTCGCTAGACATCAGCTTTTATCGCGATGATGTAACAAGAACCATAGCTCCCGTACTTCATGCAACAAACATTTCTTTTGATGTCGATGATATTGATGTCGTGCTGGTAGATGATGTGCTCTACACCGGTCGTACCGTTCGCTCGGCGCTCGATGCGTTGATGGATTTGGGTCGTCCACGTACGGTTCAATTGGCAGTCATGGTAGACCGTGGTCATCGTGAACTTCCTATTCGCGCAGATTACGTTGGCAAAAACGTGCCCTCTTCTCATGAGGAGGACGTACGTGTGCAAATTACCCCATTTGATGACGAAAACTCCGTTGGCATTTGGGATATTCCATCCAAGCAAAACTAGGAGGTGCTTGCCAAGATGCTTTCTGTCAAACACTTAATCGACACCAACAGCTTGACCGCCGATGACATTACACAAATCCTTGATACTGCAGCCTCGTTTGAGCAGGTAAATAGCCGTGCTATTAAGAAAGTTCCCGCCTTGCGTGGCCGTACCATCGTAAACTTGTTCCTTGAGCCTTCCACGCGTACGCGCAGTTCTTTTGAGCTGGCCGAGAAGCGCCTGAGTGCAGACGCGCTTAATATGGGTGGTTCTACGAGTTCTGTTGTAAAGGGCGAGAGCCTCGCGGATACCATTCAGACTATCGACGCTATGAATGTAGACATGTTTATTTGCCGTGCTAAATTAGCGGGCACCCCTCAAAAAATTGCCGAGAATACCGATGCAGTTGTTATTAACGCGGGCGATGGTAAACATCAGCACCCCACGCAAGCCATGCTTGATCTGTACACCATTCGCAAGAACTTTGGCCACCTTGATGGTCTTAAAGTGGCTATTGTAGGCGACCTTAAACACAGTCGCGTGTGTGGCTCGCTTGCTCCTGCGCTCAAAACTATGGGTGCAGACGTTACGCTGGTGGCACCTCCAACCTTCCAGGTAGATGACCCACAATGGTTTGGCTGCCCCCAAACATCCAACCTTGATGACGTGCTTGAGGATATGGATGTCGTATACATGCTGCGCGTTCAGCTCGAGCGTATGGAAGGAGCTGCCATTCCTTCTCGTCGTGAGTACAACCGCCTGTATGGATTGGATGATGCGCGCGAGAAACGCATGAAGCCTGGCGCAATCGTGTGCCATCCTGGCCCCATGAACCGCGGCATGGAAATTAATACTGAGGTTGCTGACTGTGCTCGTTCAAGGATTTTAGATCAGGTAAATGCTGGTGTTTTAACGCGCATGGCCGAGATGTACCTGCTTTTGGGAGGAGAAAATAATGGCGTTTCTGCTTAAGGCTGCCCACGTTGTAGATCCTGCAGCTCAGCTGGATGAGGTCTGTGATGTTTTGATTGAAGGCACCACTATTGCTGAGGTTGGTCAAAACTTATCCGCTCCCGAAGGCACTCAAATCATTGATGCTACGGGTAAGTATTTGGTTCCCGGTCTCGTAGATATGCACGTTCACTTCCGCGATCCTGGCTTTGAGTACAAAGAGACTATCGAAACCGGTTCTCGCGCTGCTGTTCATGGTGGTTTTACAGATGTAGCAACTATGCCCAATACAGATCCCATTACGGATTCTGGTGCCGAAATTCGTTACCAAATCGACCGTGCTCGTGAGGCGGGATATGCTCATGTGCGTCCTTTGGGATCACTTACACGGGGCGAGAAAGGCGAGGCTCTTGCAGAGATTGGCGACATGGTCATGGAAGGTGCCTGTGGCTTCTCTGATGATGGTCACGGTGTTCAATCTGCTGGTATGATGCGCACCTGCATGGAGTATGTCTCCCAATTTGATCGCGTAGCTATTGCGCACTGTGAAGATGAGTCTTTATCTTCTCACGGTGTCATAAATGAAGGTCTTGCTTCTACGCGCCTGGGTATGTTTGGCTGGCCTGCCTTAGGTGAGGAGCTGGAAATATATCGTGATATTGAGCTGTGCCGCCTAACGGGTTGTCCGTTGCATATTGCTCATATCTCTACTAAAAAAGGCTTGGATTTAGTCCGTGTTGCAAAAGCAGATGGTCTGCCGGTAACCTGTGAGGTTACACCTCATCACCTCTTTTTATGTGAGGATGATATTACCGATGCGTACAACACTAACCTCAAGATGAATCCACCTTTGCGCCTTGCTACTGATGCAGCAGCACTTCGTGAAGGTCTTCTCGATGGCTCTATTGACTGCGTGGTTACCGACCATGCTCCTCATGCAGCTCACGAGAAGGACTGCGAGTGGGAGATTGCATTCTTTGGCATGATTGGCTTGGAAACCTCGCTGCCACTTATGCTTACCAACATGGTGCTTCCTGGCAAGATGAGCTGGTCTAAGTTGGTAGAAGTCATGTCAATTAATCCTCGTCAGATTTTGCGCCTAGACCCTGTGAGCATTGCCAAGGGGAGTGTGGCAGATGTGACACTCATAGATCCCATGCAAAGCCGTGTTATTACTAAGGAATACTTCGAGTCAAAATCTAAGAACTCTGCTTTCCTTGGTGAGGAACTGACGGGCTTTGCTTGTGAGGTATTTGTTGCAGGAAAGCATGTGGTTGCCAACGGTAACGTTGCCTAATGCGTAGGTATATCGCCTCTTTAGCATGGTATCTTTGCTAAAGAGGCGGTTTATAAGGAAGGAGTTGCGTTTATGAGAGCACGTTCGCGCACTCAGCTCCATGAGTTTATCGTGGTAGAAAACGCACCGGTAGCCGCTGGTCTTCATAGGATAGTAATCAAAGCAGACAAGCTTGCTCATACGATTATCCCTGGTCAGTTTGTAAACATTGCTGTTCCAGGAGACCCTTCGCATATTGTACGTATTCCTCTTTCGTACAGTGCTTCAGACCCTCAGGCCGGTACTATAGAAATCGTATATGCTCTGGTAGGAGAGGGCACTCGTCGTCTTGCTTCCATGAAGCCTGGTGATGGCTCTAATCTTGTTGGCGCAAGCGGTAATGGCTGGCAGATTCATGATGACGATACGCGCGTGCTGCTGGTAGCAGGTGGCGTAGGAGTTACGCCTCTTATTGGTTTGGCGCGTGAGCTTGCTGATTCAAATACCGTTTTTGACATGGTTATTGGCGCTCAAACCAAAGATCGTTTGTGGGGTTCAGACCAGGCGCATGCAGCAGGTGCTGCGCAAGTTGTTATTACGACAGATGATGGCAGCTGTGGTCTTAAAGGGTTTACGACAGATGGTATGAAGCAGCTCCTTGCAACTCATTCATATGATCGAGTTTTTACCTGCGGTCCACAAATTATGATGAAGGGGATTGCTCAGGTAGCGCTTGAGCATGCTATTCCCTGTGAAGTATCTCTTGAGCGCATGATGACCTGTGGTTTTGGTGCCTGTCATGTCTGTAATGTGGCTATGGTTGGCGGCAGCTATAAGCGCTGTTGCACTGAAGGTCCCGTATTTGATGCAACTGAGGTGGTGTGGTAATGCAGTCTGCTCATACTCAGGTAGATATGTCCGTAACTTTTGCGGGTATGTCTATGAAAAATCCTATCAATACGGCTTCTGGTACGTATGGACAGGGCTATCAGTTTGAGGCATTTTATCCCGTCTCTACCTTAGGTGCCATTACTACTAAGGGTTGCTCGGCAGATCCTTGGGAAGGCAACCCAACGCCTCGCACAGCAGAGATTACCAGTGCAATTATTAATTCTGTTGGCTTGGAAAATCCTGGCGTAGAGGGCTTTGTAAAGTCGTACGGTACCTATCTTACTAACCTTGGCAGCAAGAATACACGCATTATTGTGCAAGCCGTAGGGCATACCCTTGATGAATACATTGCATCTGTAGAGAAGTACGAGCAGCTTGCTCCCTTTGCGGATGCTATTGAACTTAATGTGAGCTGCCCTAATGTTTCTGCTGGTGGTGCAGCTATGGGTGGCACTCCTGAGGGGGCAGCTGCGGTGGTACGTGCGGTACGTAATCGCACTTCCAAACCGCTTATCATAAAGATGGCGCCCGTTAATGTGGGAGAAATTGCTCGCGCGCTGGAAGATGCTGGTGCTGACGGTTTGTCTTTAATCAATTCCATTCCCGGCATGGCCATTAACGTGCATACTCGTAAGAGCAGGCTTTCTAGGCCTACTGCAGGTATTTCTGGCCCTGCTATCCATAACATTGCAGTTCGTATGGTGTGGGAGGCTTACAAGGCTTGTAAGCTGCCCTTGTGCGGTATTGGCGGTATTTCTACTGGCGAAGATGCGGCCGAGTTTATCTTGGCTGGCGCTACTGCGATTTCTGTTGGTACGGCAAATCTTGTTGATCCCTGTTCAGCACCACGCATTCTGTCTGAGCTGACCACCTGGGCAGCTTCGCAGGGTGTCTCGCATATTACCGAGTTGATTGGAGCTTTTGAATGCTAACTGCTTCCGAGCGCATAATCGTAGCACTTGACTGTGGGCAAGAAGAGGCAATGAGCCTCGCTCAGCGCCTACAAGGTCATGCTCAGTGGGTGAAGGTTGGCATGACCTTGTACTATGCTTGCGGACCAAAAATTGTTCAAGCAATGCATGATGCTGGTCTTAAGGTATTTCTCGATCTAAAACTGCATGACATTCCTCATCAGATTAGGGGTGCAGCTGAGGCTGCCTCTTATGCGGGGGCAGATATTCTGTCTATTCATGGTCTTGGCTCAGCTGCTATGATCGCTGCAGCTCGAGAAGGTGTACAAGCTGCTGCTTCAGACCGAGAAGAGCGCACTAAGTTGGTATCTATTACGGTGCTTACCAGCATGAATCAAGAATCACTCGCTTCTATTGGCATTGAATGCTCTCTTGAAGAAGAAGTGCAGCGTCTTGCTGCTCTTGCGTGCGCTCATGGTTCGGATGGCATTGTGTGCTCACCTCAAGAAGCTGCCGCCATGCGCCAACTACTGGGGCCTGACGCACTTATCGTTACTCCGGGTGTTCGTCCTGTGGGAGCTGCTTTGGGCGATCAGCAGCGTGTTGCAACACCGGCTCAGGCAATCGCAGACGGTGCATCTATGATTGTGGTTGGACGTCCCATTACTCAGGCGCATGACCCCGTAGGAGCCTTTGATGCTATCGTTGAGGAGCTAAAAAAGACCAATTAGTGAGAAAATTTGCCAAAAGTGTGCAAAAATACCTGTTAGTTGTGTAAAGTGAGTGGTACTAGACTATAGTTTATGCACTCAAGGGTTGATTTTAATGCCTTGTATTGCCAAACTATGTTCTCGTTGACGTGTCAAAGCGCGTTTTTGTGCAGTTTGCATAACGATATATAAGATGTTTTGTGTTTGGAGGAAAAATGGCTCTCCCTAACCTCACCCCAGAGCAGCGTAAGGCCGCTCTCGAGAAGGCAGCTGCTGCCCGTCACGCTCGTGCAGAGCTTCGTGAGAAGATTAAGAATGGCGAGGTTGCCCTCGATAGCGTTCTTAACTCTGATGATCCCATCGCTAGCCGTCTGAAGGTCTCTGCTCTTATTGAGTCCCTTCCTGGCTACGGCAAGGCAAAGGCTGCTAAGGTCATGGCCGAGCTTGGTATCTCTGACTCTCGTCGTGTAAAGGGTTTGGGTGCTCGTCAGCGCGAGCAGCTCCTTGAGGCTCTTTCCAAGTAAGTGTCGGCGAATCCAAAACTTTTCGTCGTATCGGGACCGTCGGGTGCAGGTAAAGGCACTCTGCTTGCAAGGTTGCGTGCAGAGCGTCAGGACCTGGGCCTGACGGTTTCAGCAACTACACGCAGTCCGCGTGACGGCGAAAAAGACGGCATTTCTTATCACTTTCTTTCCGAGGCGCAGTTTGATGCCGGAATTGCTGCAGGTGATTTTTTGGAGTGGGCAGAGGTGCATGGCCATAAATATGGCACTCCAAAATCTGAGGTAGATGCTTGTTTGGCAGCTGGTCAGTCCGTTATCTTAGAAATAGATGTTCAGGGCGCGCTTATTGTTAAACAGCGCTATCCAAAGGCAGTACTCATTTTTATTGAACCTCCTTCACGAGAGGTTCTTGAGCAACGTTTGCGCAATCGGAAAACAGAAGACGAAGCTTCCATTAAGCTTCGTATGGCAAATGCAAACAAAGAGCTTGCGCTTGCCCCCCAATACGACGTACGTGTCGTAAACGATGAGCTTGAGGTGGCAGTAAAAGACCTAGGTGCCATCATTAAGCAATACGAAATGATGTAAGGAGTGTGCTCAATGTCCGTCATTAAGCCACAGATTAACGATCTTCTCGATAAAACCGAGAATAACCCCTTCTTGCTGTGCTCTATCGCATCAAAGCGCGCTTGTGACATTAACGATATGCTTCGTGGTCAACATTTGCGTGTTACCGCTGTTCAGGCCATAGATGACATCACCGTTATTGCATCCGGTAAGGATTCTATTGGCATTGCTATGTCCGAGATTTCCGATGGCACCCTCAGCTTTGTAAAGGATGCTTTTGATGAGGATATTAAGGGCGCAAACAGCAAATATGACAAGATTGACTAGTACAAGCATATGATTTCTCGCGTTTGTCTTGTTCATTATCATGAGATTGGTTTAAAAGGTAAAAACCGTTCTCGTTTTGAAAATCAACTTGTTGTAAATCTGCAGCATGCACTGAGTGCGTTTCCTGTGGCGGATATTACAAGGATTTCAGGACATATACTGGTATCTGTAACAGATGATTCTTGTGTGCACAAGCTTGCTCATACAGCTTCTTTGGTGCCAGGAATCGCTCGTGTTTCTCTTGCTTTAAGAACTGCTCAGCGTGAAGAAGAGTTTTGTGCTGCTGCAGTTCAGGCGTTGGGTGAAGCAGGGGAGTTTGCAAGCTTTAAGGTACACGCTCATCGTGCTGCCACTAATTATCCCTTGCATACGCTGGAACTTAACAGGCTTGTTGGGTCTGTTTTGTGCGAGGCGTTTCCTTCTAAAAAAGTTGATGTGCATAACCCTGACGTAACGGTGTACGTAAACGTGGTTCAGGGTGATGTATTTGTCTATGCTGCCTCATTGGTTGGTGTGGGCGGTTTACCTGTTGGTACAGCAGGCAAGGTTGTCTCTTTGCTGTCAAGCGGTATTGACTCTCCGGTAGCTACGTGGATGGTTGGTCGTCGCGGCGCTACCGTTATTCCTATTCATTTTTCTGGTCGTCCTATGACAGCAGATACAAGTGAGTATCTCTGCCAAGATATTGTTGAAAAGCTTCGTCCATCTGGCATTATTGGTCGTATGTATGTAGTGCCTTTTGGTGAGGTTCAGCGTGAGATTTCTTTGGCGGTACCACAGGGACTTCGTATCATCATGTATCGGCGCATGATGTTTCAGATTGCTGAGCGTATTGCTCGCATTGAGGGCGCGCAAGCACTCGTTACAGGTGAGTCTTTGGGACAAGTTGCTTCTCAAACGTTGGAAAACATCACAGCTGTTAATGAGGCGGTAGAGATTCCTATTTTTCGTCCTTTGATTGGTACGGATAAACAGGAAATTATCAAGCGTGCGCAGCAGATTGGTACGTTTGAGATTTCCAGTCAAACTGCACCGGATTGTTGTACGTTGTTTATGCCGCGTCGTCCAGAGACGCATGCTCGTCTTAAAGAAGTGCATGCGGCATGGGAGCAGTTTGATCACGAAGCCTGTATAGAAAAGCTTCTTAATGAGCTTGAGTATCTTGATGTCGAAGGTTGTCCTTTCTACAGGCCTCCCAAGTTCATGCGTACGTATCACACTACTCTTGGCCCCGCAAAGTCAAGTCCTGTAGAAGAGTAGTTTATTAGAGCAGGTATTATGCCTGTTTGATTGTCTATACAACCTCTGTTTGAGCTTTGTTAGAGTAGTGACAGCTCATGCAGAGGTTTTTTCATACGCTCTTGGGTTTGTGTCAGAGGTCTTCCACACTTAAGACAAGGAGGCACTATGGCACAAATTCAACCGAGTCGCATTGCACGCAAGCTCTCTGTTTTACAACGTAGATATCGCCTAACAAAACCCAAGCTTATTGCATTAGGTATAGCTGCTCTTGTCCTTCTTGGGGGAATGGGTAGTGTTATAGTGCGTTCTTGGCCAGGTGGTTTTTTGCTTGGTCAATCAAAAGCGCAATCTGCCCAAACTATCGAAGCGAGTCATTTACAAAAATTGGCGGCTCAATCAGATGCGAGCTCTGATGCAGTCACACAAGCGTCAACAGCGCAAGCTCAAACGTTAGATGCTGTACAGTCCGTAGTAGTTCATGTAGATGGGGCAGTGGCACATCCTGGTGTATATACGCTTACACAAGCTAAACCACGCATTCGTGATGCCGTAGATCTTGCGGGAGGAATAGTAGAAGGGGCAGATACGTCTACTATTAACTTAGCTGCTCTTGTGAAAGACGGAAGCAAGGTATATATCCCAAAACAAGGAGAAGCAGCTGTTGTGGAACAGGCTGCTTCAGGTGGGTCTTGTGCTGGCGCAACGAGTGGGGACGTACAAGCAGATAGCGCAAGCTCTGGTGAGCGTATCAATATTAATACGGCAACAGAACAAGAGCTTATGAGTCTTCCTGGTGTAGGAAAATCTACAGCTCAAGCCATTATTGATGACCGCAGAACAAACGGTGTATTTACAAGCACAGAAGACCTTATGCGCGTGTCTGGTATTGGCAATAAAAAGTTTGCAAAACTGCAAGGAAAGATTCGTGTATAAGGAAGTTGAGCTTCCCTATAAACCTTATGTGCCAGAAAGCCTGTTGGTACTGGCTTGCTGTCTGGCTATAACCGCCCTCATTGTGATGGGATGTTTTTCTGTTCTTGTGCAAATTGGTGCAGTTGTAGTTTGTAGTATGAGCACAATTGCGTTGTGTCGTTTAAGGAGCAGAAGTAAAACCCAAAGTATCGTATGTGTGAGTCTGATTGTTGCATGTGCTCTGAGTGGTGGTATACATCAGCAGCAATTTGTAGATACCGCACAAGCACTACAACACGTTGCACCCTCAGCTTGCAAGTATGAACTGCTTAGCGATAGTACTCAGACGCGCTTTGGGTGGAAAGCCCGTGCACTGTGCATATATAGGAGCGCTGAGCATCCCACACAAACCTTACGCGCACAGGTGTGGCTTTCCAGCAAAGAGCCTTTGCAGTATGGAAAAGTTATACAGCTGGTAGGGCGCTATAAGAAAAATGCATCTGATCAATCTGGACAGCACAATGCTGCGCGTGGCATTTGTGGAACGGTACAGGTTGTACACGTGACACACACGTCGCATCAAGAAAACATTCGAGGAGCTGTTATTGCAGGTCGAGAAAAGCTGTTAGGTCGTATCAGCCCAGATGTACGTGCATCACGAGCGATTTTAGCCGGATGTATCTGTGGATACAAAACGGGGCTTTCGAGCTTTGGTATTTCTCAAAGTCTGGCAAGTTGTGGACTCGCTCATATGGTGGCCGTATCTGGTGCTCACCTTACGCTTGTAGCGCATATTTTAATGGGGTGTATAGGCAAAACATCGCTTAAGCCTGCATGGCGAATGGGAATTGTAATAGCGGTAACAGGTTTGTTTGTAGTATTGTGTGGCTGCTCAGCCTCTGCAATACGTGCATGGCTTATGTCTATAACAACGCAGACATCAGTGTTGTTGGGTAGACGTCCTTACGCACTTTCTGCTCTTTGTGTCTGTGGCATAGCTATGCTGATGATAGAACCATTTTTAGTGGTGGACCTTGGTTTTTTACTGTCAGTAAGTTCGGTTATGGGCTTGTGTCTGTTTAATTCTTATGGCACCTATATTGGAAAGCTTATACTGCCTCAATTGAGTATATCGTTGCCTAAGGTTGTGCACAAATGCATGCGCGTTGTACAGCCTATTCAAGAATCGATGAGCTCATCTGCAGTAACTTCTTGTGCTGCCTTGGTAAGCACGCTCCCTCTTGTTGTACAGATATTTGGGAAGTTGCCCCTCGTAGGTCCACTCTCTAACTGCGTGATTGGACCACTCTTTGTGCTTTTTATCATGCTTGGTGTCATTGCAGCACCTTTTTTATTTGTGCCTTTGTTGGGAGATTGGCTGCTTGCACTATTAGATGTACTAGGAGAAGGCATCTTGTTGTTGTCGGGATGGTTTTCTCGTCTTCCGCTTGCGTGCATTACGCTTGATGCTTCCAGTTGGTGGTTGAGTGTTATTGTAGTGGCTGTACTCGTGCTGGTAGCACTTGTGTGGCCACGCTTATCTGCTCGGGCTGTTCGCAGTTGCATTGCTGGGCTGCTTTGTCTTTTTGTGCTGTGGTTTGTGCGCGTGCGGTATTTTGCTCCTCCTCGTGTCGTGGTATGTGATGTGGGGCAAGGCGATGCAATTGTGTTTCAGGATGGTCCGCATGCATTGCTGGTGGATACAGGGCCTAAGGGAGCCATCATGCAGGCTTTAGGTCGTAACCATGTTGTGCATTTAGATGGGATACTACTTACTCACTTGCATGATGATCACATTGGTGGCATGGAAGAGTTGTCCCATAGCATCTATGCACAGCAGGTATTTGTGGGCAATGGGGTAAAACCTTCCATTTCTCCAGAGTTGGAGCAGTATATTCGCAAAATAACGGGTACTGACGCACAGGAACTTATGTATGGGGCTGTAATTTCTGTTGGTCGTTTTTCTTTGCGTAGTGTTTGGCCTCATAATCCAGCGGATGGCACACACAATGCGGATTCCGTTATGTTGCTGTGTACGTATCAAGACAATGCTTACACACGCCCGTCCGTTACCATATTGCTTACTGGAGATGCCGAGAAGGACGAGTTGGAGCACGTGATACAGTCTCAGGACGTGGGAAAAATTGATGTGCTTAAAGTAGGACATCACGGTTCAGAAGTAAGCCTTACTCCAAGCCAAGCACAAAAACTAATGCCTCGCTATAGTCTTATTAGTGTTGGAGCTCACAATAAGTATGGACATCCAACACACACATGTTTGGACGCACTTTCTCAGGCTGGTTCACAGGTGTTGTGTACAAAAGATTACGGAGACCTTGAGCTGCGTCCAGACAACAGTGGGGGCTTTGCTATTATGGGAGCACATAAAGGAGGTATTGATGACTAAGATGAACAAAACAGATCTGCTTGCTGCTTACTTATTGGTAGGTTCTGATGAACTTAAGCAGCAGCGTTCAGTTGCTCGTCTGAAGCAATACCTTAATCCTGACTTTATAGATTTTAACGTGGAAGAGCATATGAGCGCCTCTACGTTAGAGCAAGAGAGTGTGCTCAATGCGCTGCAGGCACTTCCTTTTGGAGATAGCCGTAAACTTGTTATTGTGTGGGAAGCCGATAAGCTTACCAAGGATGTATCTGAGACGTTAGTAGGCTATTTAGCAGACCCTAACCCTTCCAGTGTTCTGGTTCTTATTGCACATAGCTTAGCCAAGTCAACACGTTTATATAAAGCTGTAGCAAAGATTGGGACAAAGGCTGTTATTGATTGTGCAGCTAAGAAAAAGTTTGCCCTTGCGGGTGATGTGGTAAACATTGCTCAGACATACGGTTTACACATGGACAACGCGGCTGCTCGTAGACTCATTTTTAAAGTGGGCGAGTCAACAGTCATGCTAGATAATCAGCTTGCTTCATTGGCTGCACGTTTTGGTGCAGGAGCTGCTATTCACGTCTCAGATGTAGATGCTTATGTGGCACAAATCGCAGAAGTGAGCCCTTGGGAGTTTTTAGATGTTCTTTGTAACAGGGATTTTGCTCGGTCTATGGAGTTGTTCCAAGCAATGAAATCCAATGGCTATGTACCGCTTCAGATGTATATTACAACGTGTTTGCGTGAACTCATTTGTGTAAAAGCATTGCAGGCACGTGGTACAGCAGCACATATTGCTTCTGAACTTGGTAAGCAAGATTGGCAGATAAAAAACTATCCGGGTTTTGCTCGTAAGTTTGCCCCAGGCGAGCTTGAGAAGCTTCTTAAAAAGAGCAAAGAACTTGAGTGGACGCTTAAAAATTCAAGCGAGAAAGACACTGCGTTTATCCAGTTTATTGTCGCTGTTTGTGGCAAATAAACGCAAGAACTACACCAATGTATACCAGGTATAGTGCGCAAGGTATATCGCTTTCAGAGTGGGCTTATTTATAAAAAGACCTCGCCAGCACGCGAGGTCTTACACACAAAGATTACTAAGAAAAGCGCTTAGTTATGCAATGGTATTAGCAAGTTTAGCAACGCCGCTCTTACGCTTTGCTGCCTGGTTCTTGTGGATAATACCCTTGGAAGCTGCCTTATCCAGGAGCTTTCCTGCATGCTGAACTGCTGCCTGAGCTGCTGCAGCGTCATTTGCCTCTACGGCAAGGCGGACGTTTTTAACTGCAGTCTTGAGCTCGGAACGGACTGCCTTGTTGCGAATACGAGCCTTCTCGGCAGTCTTGATGCGCTTCTTCTGAGACTTAATGTTTGCCACGTGTGTTTCCTTTCAAAAATAATCTCTGTGAGGCCTCTGACGTTGAGACACGGTGAGGTCAACAAGGAAGTATAGCATGAATGGAGTGGTATACGCTATTATCTCTACTATGACTACATTTGACACCTTACATATCCGCAACTTCTCTGTTGTGGCACACATCGATCACGGTAAATCAACGATTTCTGACCGTATTTTGGAACTTACCCATACGGTTGAGGAACGTGACATGGAACAGCAGTTGCTTGATTCCATGGATATTGAGCGTGAGCGTGGTATTACCATCAAATCCAACGCCGTTCGCGTGGTGTATGAGGCTCGTGATGGACAAAAGTACCAGTTTAATCTTATTGACACACCTGGCCATGTTGACTTCACCTATGAAGTATCTCGTTCGCTGGCTGCCTGTGAGGGAGCCGTCTTGGTTGTTGATGCAACTCAGGGCGTCGAGGCACAAACCGTGTCTAATGCCACGCTTGCCATGAATGCCAACTTGGATATCGTTCCTGCTATTAACAAGATTGACCTTCCGAGTGCACATCCAGAAGAGGTTAAGATAGAAATAGAGGAGGAACTGGCAATCCCAGCTGAAGATGCCGTCTGTGTTTCTGGCAAGACAGGTGAGGGCATCCAAGATCTTCTCGAAAGCATTGTGTATTTGGTTTCTCCTCCTACGGGTGATTCACAGGCACCGCTTAAGGCATTGATTTTAGATTCATATTTTGATGAGTATCGCGGTGTTGTTGCTACGGTGCGCATCTTTGATGGCGTGCTTAAGGCTGGTCAAAAGCTTAAACTCATGGCTGTGGGGGAGAACTTTATCTGTGATGGCGTTGGCTGTAAGCGCCCCGTTGAGGTGAGTTTGCCCCAGCTTGGCGTGGGTGAGGTTGGTTTTGTTGTTACTGGTCTTAAGGACCCCGCTTTGGTTAAGACGGGCGATACCATTACCTTGGCAGACAACCCGTGTGCAGAACCATGCTCAGGGTATCATGAAGCCAAGCCTATGGTGTATACAGGCCTGTTCCCCGTGGATAACAAGCAGTATGAAAACTTGCGCGATGCTCTCGAGAAACTTAAGGTAAACGACCCATCCCTTACCTGGACGCCCGAGACTTCTGTGGCATTGGGTTTTGGTTTCCGCGTTGGTTTTTTGGGCCTGCTCCATATGGAAGTGGTTAAGGAGCGCCTTGAGCGTGAGTTTGACCTATCGTTAATTGCCACATCGCCCTCAGTGAGCTATCGGGTGTATCTAACAGATGGTGAGCAGATTTCTATTACCAGTCCGCAGGAGTTACCTGAGCCTACGCGCATTGACCATATTGATGAGCCATATCTTAAGGCAAAAGTTATTGTTCCGCCTGACTACATGGGTGCCGTTATGCAGCTTGCGGTAGAACATCGTGGCGCTATGCAAGACATGGTGTATCTGACCGAGAAAAGCGTGGAGATGCACTTTGACATTCCGTTGGCAGAGCTGATTTTGGACTTTTTTGACCAGCTTAAGAGTCGCACTAAGGGATACGCATCACTGGATTATGAGTTTGGTGATTACCGTGCGTCTGACCTGGTTAAGCTTGATATCTTACTTTCTGGTGAGGTTGTGGATGCCTTGTCGTTTATCGTGCATAAAGACAAAGCCTATGACATGGGACGTTCTTTATGTGACAAACTCAAAGAAATTATTCCACGTCAGCAATTTGAAGTTCCTATTCAGGGCGCTATTGGTAACAAAATTATTAGTCGCTCAACCGTAAAAGCTATGCGTAAGGATGTTCTTGCTAAATGCTATGGCGGCGATATTTCGCGTAAACGCAAGCTGTTAGAAAAGCAAAAAGAGGGCAAAAAGCGCATGAAGCAAATTGGTTCGGTTGAAGTTCCGCAAGAGGCGTTTCTTGCGGTGCTCAAGGTGGACGACGAGTAATGGAGTTATCCGTATCTGAGCTGCTACAAACCTATGGACCTTCTGCGGGTTTATCGCCCACGCTTGCTCCAGCACCAAGCGATACCTCATTTGCACAGCGCTTGTCGCACAACCCATTTTTGATGGCACCTATGGCTGGCGTGTCGGATGCGGCATATCGCATTATGGCTCGTGCTGGTGGTGCTGCATGGGCAGTCAGTGAAATGGTTTCTGTTGCTGGTCTTCATTATGGTGGCGAGAAAACCTGGGAGCTTGCTCTTCCACATGATGCTGAGCCAGATATGGTGGTGCAGCTCTTTGGCAGCAAGCCAGAGCAGTTTGCCGAGGCAGCTGTTGCCATAACAGAACGCTTAGGTAAGCGCTTGAGTGCCCTTGATGTGAACATGGCCTGTCCGGTACCTAAAGTAACACGCAAAGGTGAAGGTTCTGCCTTGTTGAATGAGCCTCAGCGTGCTGGAGCAATCATTAAAAGTATTACACGCAACACAACGGTTCCTGTTACGGCAAAAATTCGTATTGGGCGTACACCTAATGCCATTGTAGGCCCTGAGTTTGCACGCAGACTAGAAGATGCTGGTATTGCTGCTCTTGCGGTGCACGGGCGCACGGCTTCACAGATGTATCGTGGGTCGTCTCATCTGGAGCATGTATGTGAAGTTGCCCAGGCAGTGTCCATTCCGGTTATTGGATCGGGAGACATGCTAACACCCGAAGCAGCAGCATATGTGGTTACCCAAACGCCCTGCGCAGCAGTCTATATTGCACGCGGCAGCTATGGTAATCCTTGGCTGTTTGGTGATGCTGCGTCGCTGTTGTGCGGCAAGGCTCCTGCCAAGCACGCCATAACTCAGCGCCTTAACGCATTTGACTTGCATGTTCGTTTATTGGTGGCAACTGGTGCACATCTGGCCCGCGCGCGTAGCCTTGCTGGCTGGTATTTACGCAGCATTCCGCAGGCAGCACTATGGCGTCAAAAAGCTGTTGGATGCGTTACTCCGCAGGATTACTATGAGCTTATAGCTGAAGTAAAATATGAGTTTTTGGCTCATGGACTTGATGAGCATGAGCACGTCCGCGGGTGATTATATGAGCATACCCAGTGGATTTGTCCACGATTATTCTGAAGATATGCCACGTGCGCTTTATGTACATATTCCGTTTTGTGCAAAGCGTTGCCAGTATTGTGATTTTGCCACTTGGGCAACAGTGCGCACTGATACCCTTATGGCAAACTACGTTGACAGCCTCATACACTCACTGCATCAGCTTGCTTCGGTAGGGTTGCTCACCAGCATTCAGACAGTTTATCTTGGCGGTGGTACTCCTTCACTTTTAGGCGAGAAGCTCGTGCATCTTGTCAAAGAGATTGGTCAACTCTGTGCGCCTGTAGAGTTTAGTTGTGAGGCTAATCCTGAGTCATTTTCACAAAGCCTTGCTCAAGATTTAGCTGTTTGTGGTGTTACTCGCATTTCTTTGGGTGTGCAGTCTTTGGTAGACCAAGAGCTTGAGGCCTTGGGTCGAGTTCATTCTGCTCAAACAGCCCATCAGGCTCTTACTTTTGCCAAACAAGCTGGCCTTGATGTATCGGCAGATTTAATGTGTGGCATTCCGCTTCAAACGCATCAAAGCTGGGAGTATTCCATCAATCAGCTTCTTAACTGCGGTGTAGATCATCTGAGTATCTATCCGCTTATGATTGAAGAACATACACCGTTTTGGAAGCAGTATCAAAATGGACTACTTGCTTTGCCCGACGATGATGTACAGGCACAGATGATGTGCTTTGCCCAAAATATGTTGCAACAACAGGGATTTTCTCGCTATGAAGTGGCTAGTTATGCACGTCCAAACAAACAATGTCAGCATAATTTGGCCTACTGGTCTGGTGTGTCATATCTTGCTTTAGGTGCTTCAGGTTCTGCCATGCTTTCCAAACAGGCATATGAAGCTTTTTGTAAGCTTGTGCCGCATATGCCACAACTCGATGCTGATATTTCGCGAGTGCGATATACGATTTCTAGCACGCATAGGCAGGTGGCAACTGCACAGTGTTTGGCGCAGCTTTCCTATAGTTTGGAACTTCTTACTGATCGTCAGGCTGCTGCAGAGGATTTAATGTTGGCTGCACGCACAAGCTATGGTATTACACCTGTGCTCTATGCACGCGCTTGTGCCGCACTGGGCCGCTTGAAGTTAGATGCAGCGCTTAATCAAGCACGGCGTATGGGGTTGTTAGAACAGCGGGCATATTGCCAATGGACACCAACTCAACAAGGGTGGCTGTTGGGAAATGAGCTCTATGGCCTGCTGTGGGATTTAGCGCAGAAGCCTGTTGCATCAATGCAGATAGCTGGCATAAGTAACGGCTAATGTATCCTACTGCAAAAACTCGGGAAATTGCTGCTTAAGTTGTGCGGCAGGCAACGGCGTAGTAAGCAGGGTAAAGTTACCGTTATGTGCCTGAATAAGCCCTACAGCTGCATTAGACGTTTTGGTTGTGCGACTTTTCCATCCCCGTGTAAGCGTATCAGCTTCCATAAACTCCCAAATAAGGTAGCGCACCAAAGCGCCATGAGCGACAACAAGAATCTTATCTCCATCGGAAGCGTCGCGATACATCTGCTCAAAGATACGACGAATACGCCTGCGAACATCATTGCGCTTCTCGCCACCAAAGCGAGAAAAGTCTTGCATAAGATAACTGCTTATAAATTTGAATTGGTTGTTCTTATACGGTTTGCCATCGAGGGAACCAAAATCAAATTCACGTAAGTCTTCAGCAAGCTGTAGTTGTACCGCATGGTTGTGCAGCACGATGCGTGCGGTATCTTGTGCGCGCTTAAGCGGTGAACAATAACAGGCAGCAAAATGCACGTCTTTAAGGGCATCAGCGGTATCGTGAATGAGGTATAGGTACTCATCTACCAGCGCAGAATCAACGTTTCCACCTTGAATAATGCGCTTACAATTAAACTCGGTTTTGCCATGGCGCATATAATAAAAGGTAACAGTCTTATCTGTTGGGTTGGTAGATGTTGGAGATATTGGGGACATACTTGCTCTTCTCTGCCGCTCAATGCGTTCATAGGATAGGTGCTTGCGCGTTTATTGTTTGTACTATGCCACAGGAATGCTTAAGATGCATGCATGATGGATATAATCTCGCACGTATGAAGTATTGTAGGTTACAAGTAGGTCATAAAAAACCTTGGGGATAGGATTTTAGCCTTGGCTTCTATGAATGAGAAGGACTATTACGATATTTTGGGTGTCTCGCCTCATGCAAGTGTGGATGAGATTCGCAAGACATTCCAACAAAAGGCTCGTAAACTGCATCCTGATGTCAATAAAGCTCCCGATGCGGAAGAGAAGTTCAAAGAGCTTTCAGAGGCATATGCGGTGCTTTCTGATGAGTCTAAGCGCAGGCGTTATGATGCCATGCGCTCAGGTAGTCCTTTTGCCTCTTCGGGTAATTGGAATCCTTCTACTCCTGGCGATGTAGACTTTGGCGGTTGGCCGTTTGGTGGCTGGGGCTCTCCCTTTGGCACTTCTCCTTTTGGAGGAGCTGGTTCTGCCAAAGCGAGGACGCGTGCACGTGCCTATAACCCCAAAGCAGGTGCTGATGTGGTGTATCAAATAGATTTTGATGCAGATACAGCCAAAAAAGGTACGCGGCGCGGCATAACCTATAACCATTTTGCTAGCTGCAGTGTTTGTGCTGGTAAAGGGTCGGTACATACCGGTCATGCTCAAACCTGTCCCACCTGTAATGGCACTGGCCACATAAGTGTTGATCTTATGAGTGTGCTGGGCTTTGGTGAAGTACAAATGGTTTGCCCTGAATGTGAAGGCACGGGTAAGGTTGTAGCAGATCCTTGTGAGGCCTGTGGTGGCTCTGGTCGCGTGCTTACTGCGAGTGAGATTGTGGTTGATATTCCTGCTAATTCACATAATGGTGATGTCATTCGTTTGGCTGGCAAAGGCAATGCGGGCACAAATGGTTCTGCTGCTGGTGACTTTGTGTTGAGAGTTGGCGTTCCTAGCGAACGTTTGGATCCCTTGCAAGCTTTTGGCTTTAGACTGGTAGGTATTACCCTGCCATTTTTTGCCTATGGTGTTGTTGCAAGAACACTGTTAGGCTTTAGTTTTACCTTCTCAATTCCTCTATTTATAGGCTTGTACCTTGTGTTTTCTCGTGGCGTTATAGGCAGGCGTGGTACCTGGTGGAAAAACGCTTTGCGTTACTTAGGTGATGGCTTTGCAAATGGCTTAATTATCACTTTGTTCTTGGTGGCAATGGTATCATGCATTTCCGGTGGGCGTTTTTAGCTTCCAAGAGTTTCTGAACTCAAATATAGTGTGACGGTTTCCATTTCGATGTGATTGGTTTTGGTGTGGCTGCTTCAAAGGATTATTACGAGATTTTGGGCGTCGAGCGTGATGCGGATGCAAAAACTATAAAACGTGCGTTTTTAAAGCTTGCGCGCAAGTTACACCCCGATGTTTCAAACGAGCCAGACGCGGAAGAGAAGTTTAAAGAGATTAATGAAGCCTATTCCGTCTTATCTGACGAGAAACGCCGTGCAAATTATGATCAGTTTGGTAATCCCGATGGTCCCACTGGCTTTGGCGGGGACTACGTGGACATGTCTGATATTTTTGGCGGCTTTGGTATGGACGATTTGTTTTCGTCCTTCTTTGGCGGTATGGGCGGTAACTCTGGCGCTCGTTCTGTTCGTACACGCGGTCGCGATATGGGCCTTAATCTGCATATCTCTTTGGAAGAAGCGGCTGCGGGTTGTACCAAGACAGTTGCCTATGATCGCTTGGCTCCTTGTGATGATTGTGGCGGCACCGGTGTAGGCGAGAGTGGAAAGGTAACCACCTGCAGCCACTGCCATGGTACGGGTCGTGTTGTTACCGTTCAGCAGACTATCTTGGGTCAAATGCAAACGCAAACTACCTGTCCTGAGTGTGGTGGTACTGGCAAGATTGTGGAAGGTGCTTGTGAGACCTGCGGTGGTCAAGGCCGCACTCCTTCGCGTGAGACCGTTCAGGTTCAGATTCCTGCTGGTATTCATTCTGGCCAGTCTATTCGTATTAAGGGCCGTGGTGAAGCGGGCGTTCGCGGCGAGGCTGCGGGTGACTTGGTGGTAACCATTAACGTTTCTGAGCATGAACAATTCCAGCGCCAAGGTGATGACCTCTATTATGTGCTTGCCATTGATGCTTTTGAGGCCATGGTTGGAACTACCTATACGATTGATGGCATTTTAGCTAACGAGAAGGTCGATGTTGTTGTTCCTGCTGGTTGCCAATATGGCCAGCGTCTTGTGGTTTCTCGCTATGGTATGCCGCGTTTACATAGTTCTGCCCGCGGCAATTTGATTGTTGCTGTTGAGGTAAGCATTCCTACTGCATTAACTGATGAGCAGCTTACGCTTGTTCATAAGCTGATGGTACAGCGCACATCTCAAGCTGAGAAAGAGAATCAAATCCCAAAAGCCAAGGCTGACACTAAAAAGAAGCGTCCTCGTAAAGGTCACCATAAGTGAACGCTGCAATCCCGCGCATTGCGTTTGTTAATTTGGGCTGTCGTGTTAATCGCTTTGAGCTTGATGATATGGCATATACTGCCGAACTTCTAGGCGCACAGGTTGTACGTCCAGAAGAGGCTGATGTTGTTGTTATTAACACCTGTGCCGTAACGGGTGAAGCTGAGGCAAAAACACGTAAAACAATTCGCAAGCATGCTGCTTTAACACATAGACCACTTGTTATGGCTACAGGTTGCGTTGCCAATCTTTTTGCTGACGAGCTTACTGATTTAGGGGAGCAGGTGCTTGTCGAGACAAACAAGTGCCTGGTACCCATGCGTGCTTTGCAAGAGTTGGGCTTTGACGTTGATTATGAGCTTGTAGCTGCGTCTCACCAGACTGCAGACACTACCGTGCAAGCATCATCTCTACACTCTGTTTTGACGCCAACGGGCCGCACTCGTCCTGGTATAAAAATTCAAGATGGTTGTGATAATCGCTGTACCTATTGCATAGTATGGAAAGCCCGTGGCGCTGGACGCTCATTACCCATAAATCAAGTTATCCAGCGCGTGCAATCAGAACATATACAGGGCGCTCAAGAAGTGGTTCTTACGGGTATTAATCTGGGTCGGTATGAGGATGTCAGTACAGGCAAAACTGTCAATATTGCAGGGCTTCTCGATAGCCTGCTGGAGCATACGGATATTTCTCGGATTCGTCTGTCGTCCATTGAGCCCCAGGATGTAGGTGCAGAGTTGTTGGGGGTTATTGCGCAATCAAATGGGCGCGTGGCGCCGTATTTACACATTCCATTGCAGTCAGGTTGTAATCAAACACTTACACGCATGGGTCGGGCCTATAGCCTTGATGAATATCTGCGTACGATTGAGCTAACAAAAACAATGCTTTCCAATGTGTTTTTAGGCTGCGACCTCATTGTTGGTTTTCCGGGCGAGACAAGCACTGAGTTTGAGCAAAGTTTGCAAACATGTATGGATGTTACCTTCTCAAAAATGCATATTTTTAGGTATTCTAAACGTCCTGGAACTCCTGCAGCTACTATGGCACATCAGGTGGATGCACAAACAAAGGCTTTTCGTGCAAAACAGGCTCGTGAACTGGCATTATCTATGCGTAAAGAGCTTGCTGCTTCACTGGTAGGCACCACAGATTCCATAATTTCACAGGTGGATGGTAAGGGTATCTCATCAGGTTTGTTTGAAGTACAATTTGACCGCCCACTGCCTATTGGAATGCATATCTGCACAATAACAGGGGTGCAGGGGACAACACTTTTGGCATCGCCTTTAGATTAAGTTTCAATTTCTTGATTGTTTCCACTTTGACTTTTATAGGTTAATAACTTGTTACTAACCCTCTTTTATGCACGGTATCGTGTATTGTGCTAAAAATCACATTTGCCCTACACCAGTAAATGTGAACGTACACGAAGAGGAAGGTAAACAGTATGGAAGCCCCCCAAGCACAACTATCTCGTAGGCTATTTGTCCAAGCAATGGCTGCTGTAGGCGCAACATCTGCGTTTGCTTTAGCAGGTTGTAACTCCAAGCGTTCTGGCTCTGCTTCTGGCTCAGCGGGTGACTACACCATTACGTTGGCACAGGGTGCCGATCCGCGCGGTCTTGACCCCGCCTTGGTAGAGGATGGCGAGTCCGCCGAAGTAATAGTCCAAGTGTACGAGAATCTTTTGCAATATGAAGACACGAGCTGCTCTTTGCGTCCCTGTCTTGCTAAGTCTTATGAGGTCTCCGACGATGGTTTGACCTATACCTTCACTCTTCAAACTGGTGTAAAGTTCCATGACGGTACTGATTTTAATGCTGCTGCAGTAAAGGCAAATCTTGATCGACAGCTTGAGCCTAATCGTACTGAAGATATGCCCTATGCGTCGTTTACCTTTGGCTCCAAGGAGCAGAACAGCGGCATTGATTCTGTAGAAGCACCTGATGACACAACAGTGGTTATCAAGTTGCGCGCTGTCTCCACGGCTTTTCTTGCCAATCTTGCTATGAGTCTTGCTGCGCCTATTGCTTCTCCTAAGGCCATTGAGGCAGGCACGCTTAACGAGAAACCCGTGGGCACTGGTCCCTTTAAGTTTGTGAGCTGGACAAAGAACTCTGACGTTAAGCTCGCGCGCTTTGAGGAATATTGGGATAAAGACAATGCTGCTAAACCAAAAAATGTTGTTATTCGCATTATTGCCGAGTCTGCTACGCGGGTAACTGCTTTGGCAAATGGTGAGGTAGACATCATTACTGGTATTGATGAGGCTGTAGTTGATCAGATTGAGTCCAACGGCAATAAGATTAGCCAGGCTGACGGCATGAACATTAACTATATGGCCTTTAATTGCACGTCTGAGTTGTTTAAGAACAAAGAGGCACGTATTGCTGTTGCTAAGGCAATTGATGTTCCTACCATTGTAGATAGTCTGTATAAGGGCTATGGTACCTACGCAAATTCTGTCATGCCTACGTGGATGGCTCCTTATGATAAGGATGTTGTTCAGACTGCGTATGACGCTGCAGCTGCTAAAGAAGAGCTGGCTAAGTTGGGTATTACAAAAATCAGCTGCATCACGTATTCCAATCCTCGTCCCTATAACGGCAAGGGTGGCACGGCTTTGGCAGAAGCTATTCAGGGATACTTGCGCGAAGCTGGCGTAGAGATGACCATTGATCAATATGATTGGACGTCGTATAAAGATGCCGAAGTAAGAGGCAATTTTGATATTTGCTTCTATGGTTGGGTAGGTGACAACGGCGATCCAGATAACTTTATGAATCTGCTTGCCGATACTGACCCATCCCTTAATGCTGCTCGTTTTAACAATGACGAGTACAAGAAGCTGATTGCTCAGGGTCTTCAGACGCCTAACGGTAGTGCTCGTGACGATATCTATCTACAATGTGAAAAAATCATTGCTTCCGAGCAGCCATGGCTTCCCATCTCGCATGCAAAGGCATTGATTGGTTACAAGCAGGGCGTCGATGGTTTTGTTTTCCATCCAACGGGCAATACGTATTTGCGCAACTGCACTAAGTCTGCATAGCGCGAGCCGAATCTCGTGTATTGGTAGCTCGAGCCGGCTTTGCGGCTCGAGCTTTTTTACGCACATCTGATGCACGAATACCCAAATAACCTATTGTCCAATCATAAGGGGTGTATACGTTGATTAAGTACGTTGCAAAACGTTTGCTGCAGGCAATTCCCGTACTTATCGGCTTGTCCATCGTGGTATTTCTTATCATGCGCGTGTTTTCTCCTGATCCTGCACCTGTAGTTTTGGGAGAGCACGCTACTGCTCAGGCAAAAGAAGCCTGGCGAGAAGCCAATGGATTAAACGAGCCTATTGTTACGCAGTATCTAAACTTTATAACTGGCGCACTGCGTGGTGATTTAGGCGCCTCATACTACACGCATGCTTCGGTTACTTCTGAGCTTGCTAGTCGCTTTCCAGCTACGGTTGAACTTGCATTAGTAGCTATTGTCTTTGCCTCAGGCATCGGCGTGTTTTTAGGTGTTATATCTGCAGTACATAAAGGTTCTTTTATCGATGGCATGAGTATGATTTTGGCACTCGTGGGAGTTTCCATTCCTATTTTTTGGTCGGGCGTACTCATGATTATTCTTTTTGCAGGTATATTGCATCTCTTGCCTTCGGGCGGGCGTATTGATCCTTTGTTAGCGCCTGTAGGTGGCACAGGGCTTTTCTTGATCGACACCTTGTTTTCTGGAGATGTGGAAGCTTTTCTTGATGCGCTTGCGCATATCTTTTTGCCAGCTTTGGCACTGTCTTTATATTCAATGGCAATCATTACGCGCATGACGCGTTCCAGTATGTTGGATACGCTCAATGAGGACTATGTACGTACCGCTCGCGCTAAAGGTCTTTCTCGTGGGCGTGTACATCGTCATCATGCGCTGCGCAACGCACTTTTACCAGTGTCAACTGTTATTGGCTTACAACTTGGAAGTTTGCTTGGTGGTGCGCTGCTTACAGAGACTGTTTTTGCATGGCCTGGCATTGGTAAATATGTTGTTGATTGCATCCTTAAGTCAGACTTTCCGGTGGTACAAGGCGTAGTGCTTCTTATTGGTGTGATTTTTATTGTCATAAATCTTGCCGTTGATATCGTATACGCCTATCTTGACCCACGTATTAAATACTCCCAGGAAGAGAGGTGAGTTGCATGTTAAACAAACAGATGGCTGACTCTTGTGATGCTAACGCTACCAGTTCTGCAGTACTAACAGATATACAAAAGCCAGAATCATTGTGGAAGGACGTGTGGTACTCGCTTTCTCACAACACTGCGGCGTTTGTAAGTTTTATTTTCATTGCTCTGATTGCTTTAGTTGCTTTGGTAACAGCAATCTTTCCGCAGATTTTGCCTTATGACCCCTATGCGCAAGACCTAACTCAGTCCTTTGCTGCTCCAAGTGCTGCCCATTGGTTTGGCTGTGACCAACAAGGGCGTGATATCTTCTCGCGTATTCTTATTGGTTCACAAATCTCTTTAAGTGTAGGATTGCTGTCTGTTGCCATTTCCTTAGTGGTTGGCGTTACGCTAGGAGCTCTTGCTGGCTATAAGGGCGGCAAAATAGACACATTTATTATGCGTATGATGGATATTATGCTTGCAGTTCCATCTATTTTGCTTGCTATTACCTTTATGGCGGCGCTGGGCAAGGGCATTGATAAGGCTGTTATTGCAATTGGTTTGGTGTCTATTCCCGAATACGCTCGTATTGTTCGCTCACAAATCTTGGCAGTTAAGTCTAATGATTTTGTGGCAGCAGCTCAAATCATTGGTGATTCTGATGCCAAAATCATTTTTAGGCATATTTTGCCAAACGTTGCTCCTTCTATTATTGTGCGAGCAACCCTTGGTATTTCGAGCGCTATTTTGGACGCAGCTGCTCTTGGTTTCTTAGGTCTAGGTGTTCAACCACCTCAGGCAGAGTGGGGAGACATGCTTGGCCGTGGCCGTAACTATATCTTCCAGGCGCCACATGCCATGATTTATCCTGGCTTTGCCATTACGCTTACTGTTTTGGCATTTAACCTGCTGGGTGATGGCGTGCGTGATGCCTTTGACCCAAAGAGTAGGAGACGCTAACATGGCACTTCTTGAAGTTACAGATTTGGTTACTGAGTTTCCTACTCGTAAAGGCACTGTCAAAGCAGTTGATGGCGTGAACTTCTCTATTGACCGTGGAGAAATACTTGCTGTAGTAGGAGAGTCTGGATCAGGTAAGTCCGTTACCTCACTTTCCATCATGGGATTGTTGCAAGAACCAGGACATGTTGCTGGTGGAAGCATTACCTTTGATGGCGTTGATTTACTTGCCTTAGACGATAAAGAGATGGAGCACGTACGTGGGCAAAAAATTGCCATGATTTTTCAAGAGCCTATGACGTCGCTTAATCCGGTATATCGTGTGGGAGATCAAATTGTAGAAGCAATTCAAACGCATACACCCATGAAGAAAAATGAGGCTTGGGAGCGTGCGGTAGAAATGCTACGTGTTGTAGGCATTCCTTCTCCAGAAGATCGCGCACGAGATTTTCCCCATCAGATGAGTGGCGGTATGCGTCAGCGCGTCATGATTGCTATGGCACTCTCATGTAACCCTCAACTACTGATTGCAGACGAGCCTACAACAGCGCTTGATGTAACTATCCAGGCACAAATTCTAGACCTTATCTATAAGTTACGTGATGACTACGATATGGCCGTGCTGTTTATTACTCATGACCTTGGTGTTGTATCTGAAGTGGCAGATAACGTAGTAGTTATGTACTGCGGGCAAGTGGTGGAGCAAGCCAATAAAATGGCCTTGTTCGAGAAACCCTTGCATCCGTATACGCTGGGACTGCTTAACTCTATCCCTCGACTTGAGGATGAGGATGCTGCTCGTTTGTACACCATTAAAGGAACAGTCCCTAACCCTCTCGATATGCCTAAGGGTTGTCCCTTTTCAGATCGTTGTGACAAATGTTTTGACCGCTGCTTGAAGGAACGCCCAAAGCTCACGGCAGTTGCTAGTGACCCCACCCGTAAAGTACGTTGTTTTCTTTATGACCAAAAGGAGGCCTAATGCATATGCAGGAAGTATCAGCTAAGCCTCTTGTTGAGGTTAAAAATTTGTCCAAAAGTTTTGTGGCAGACACCAACTTCTTTGGCCGCCCAACTTCATTTGTTCGTGCTGTAGATGACGTATCTTTTAAGATTATGCCTGGTGAAGCATTTGGTCTAGTTGGTGAATCTGGTTGTGGCAAAACCACCATTGGAAAGATGTTGGTAGGTCTTCTTAAACCCTCAAGTGGTCGTATCTTCTTTGATGGACAGGATATTACCGACTATACCCGCGCTCAGCGTCGCGCGTTATGTACGGACATCCAGCTTATTTTTCAAGATCCCTATGCATCCCTCAACCCACGCATGACGGTTGCTCAAATAGTGTCTGAACCACTCATTACTAATAAAATCATGCCTGCAGAAGCAATAGATGCAAAAGTAAATGAACTTCTTGAGCGTGTGGGCATTCGTCCTGAACTCAAAAATCGCTATCCTCATGAGTTTTCTGGCGGACAACGGCAGCGTGTAGGCATTGCACGCGCACTTTCGGTTAATCCAAAGCTCATTGTGTGCGACGAGCCAGTTTCTGCATTGGACGTTTCTATTCAGGCCCAAGTGCTCAACCTTCTTGATGACCTTAAAGAGGATATGGGTCTTACATATTTATTTATTGCGCATGGACTCAACGTAGTAAAGCATGTATCTGATCGTGTTGGCGTCATGTATCTTGGTAAGCTCATGGAAATTGCGGACAAAAATGAACTGTATCGTGAACCACTGTGCCCCTATACTCAGGCTTTGCTTTCTGCAATTCCCTCGCCTGACCCCAAGCTCTCTCGCAAGCGCATTATTTTACAAGGAGATGTGCCCAGTCCTATTGACCCTCCGGTTGGATGTCGTTTTGCAAGCCGTTGCTTTGCCAAGATTGGTGCCTGCGATGTGGCACATCCAGACGTACGAGAAGTAACAACGAGGCATTTTTGCGCATGTCATCGCTATGATGACGCCCTCTTTAGTGACGTATCAAAAATTGCGCGAGAAATGCAATACGAGGCGGCGCGTCCTACGTATGGTAGGGGAGGCTGGGATGCAAATGCAGATCCCATTTCTGCAGACCCCGATACTCCAGAAGAAGCGCACGCAAAGGGAGATACCCTTCCTTAGGAGTAATTTTACTCAGAAATGATTCTAATAAGGCAGGTAGGCCCTGAGCTTACCTGCTTTTTATTGAATAATGTCCAGAGCATTGGTTAGAATAAGCTCATAAGTATTCGCACAAAGCGAGATTACCTTGGAGGAATATGGAGCCTACTCAGCTTCGTTTAACGATTCCAGATTCAGTGGACCTTACGGTGTTGATGGGACCAGCTGACTGTTTACTTCGTCATATTGAGCAAGCGTTTGATGCTCTTATTACAGTACGAGGAAATCAGGTGAGTGTCAGCGGCTCTCCTATGGAAGCCAATGGTGCTACTCAGGTATTTTCCCATTTAATTCGTCAGGTGTTAGATGGTGATGTGCCTACCACCTTGGATGTAGATGTACTTATTGAACAAGTCAAATCTGGCAGCACTCCTCCTGCTACGCTTTCTGATGATATTCTTTTAACCTATCGTGGACGTGCGATTAGACCAAAAACAGTTGGTCAAAAGGCATACATTGATGCTATGCGCACGCATACCATCACCTTTGGTATTGGACCTGCAGGTACCGGCAAAACATATCTTGCGATGGCCATGGCAGTGGCAGCGCTTAAGCGCCATGAGGTGGGGCGCATTGTTTTAGCGCGACCCGTGGTAGAAGCGGGGGAATCTCTGGGATTTTTACCAGGCACCTTAGAAGAAAAACTCGATCCCTATGTACGCCCCTTATATGATGCGCTTTTTGATATGACAGATATGGAGCGGGCTCATTCGCTTATTGAGCAAGGTGTTATAGAAATTGCACCACTTGCGTTTATGCGTGGACGTACCTTTAATGACTCATTTGTTATTCTCGATGAGGCGCAAAATACCACACCAGAGCAAATGAAGATGTTTTTGACTCGTTTGGGCTTCTCGTCACGTTTTGTAATAACGGGAGATTTGTCTCAGCGCGACGTGCTGGGAAGTAATGGTTTGGAATCTGCTCAGCGCGTTTTGTCGCAGGTGAAGGATATTGATTTTATAGAGCTTACCCGCGCAGACATCGTTCGTCACTCACTGGTGGCACGCATTGTGGATGCGTATGAAGAAGCCGATGCGCTCACAAGGAGATCTTAGTATGGCAGCAACACTTGATATGTTTTGCGAAGACAATGCCAATCCTGCAATAGACCAAGAAGAGGCGCTTGCTCTCTTTAATACCGTTTTGAAGGAGCGCGGTATTTCTCGTGAGTGTTCCATTTCATTGTCGTTTGTGTCCAATGACAGTATTGCAGAGCTTAATGAGGAGTGGCGTAATGTTGCTGCTCCTACGGATGTGCTTTCTTTTGAGATTGAACGTCCCGATGATCCTGATTTGGCAGATGGTGAAGTATGCGAGCTTGGTGATATTGTTATTGCGCCAGAGTATGTTGCGCGGCAAGCACATGACTTTGGCACTACTCCCGCTGATGAGACACGCCTTATGTTGGTACATGGCCTTTTGCATTTATTAGGCTATGACCATATGGAAGAACACGATGCCAGTATCATGCAACGCATTGAGGATAAGGTATTACAGATGCTTCCTACAGATGGCACATTAAATAAGACGGTGCTTACGCGCCATCGTGAGGATGTATAAATGATTCCTGAATCTACCCATAATCATCCAAGCTTTAAAAAAAGCTTTGGTTTTGCCATTAAGGGTTGCATAACGGCTTTAAAAACCGAGCGCAATATTTGCGTGATGGTGGCGCTTGCGCTTGCTTCAATCATAGCGGGCTTTATAGTAAAACTTGATACTACTGGGTGGGTGGTTGTTCTGCTGGGCAGTGGCATGGTGCTATCTGCAGAACTCATTAACACCTCTATAGAGACTGTTGTAGATTTAGCTTCCCCAGAAATGCATCCTTTGGCGGCGCGTGCAAAAGATATTGCTGCTGCTGCCGTGTGGGTTCTTTGTATGTTTGTAGCCTGTGCGGGACTTCTTGTTTTTGCACGTGCGCTGTGTTGTTAGGAGTATGGTATGACTGCTGAGTCTTCCAATACGTTTCATAGTGGATTTGTTGCATTGGTTGGTCGTCCCAATGTTGGTAAATCAACGCTGCTCAATGCTTGTCTCGGTCATCGTATTGCAATTACAAGTCCTGTTGCGCAAACTACTCGCAAGCGGCTGCGTGCAGTGGTTACTACGGATACCTCTCAACTTATTATTGTGGATACTCCAGGCTTACATAAGCCTAAGGATGCCTTGGGTAAAGAACTCAATCGAGCAGCGCTGGGTGAGCTTGCAGACGTAGATGTGGTTGCCTTGCTTATTGATGCCACTAAGCCTGTTGGCAGGGGAGATGAATGGGTTGCTGGACATGTAGCTGCTTCGCCTGCGTATAAGTTACTCGTAGTCACTAAGGCAGATATAGCCACGCCTGAGCAAGTGTCCTCTCAACTTGAAGCTGCTCAAGCGTTGGCACACTTTGATGATGTATTAGTTGTTTCAGCAGCAGAAAACTTCAACGTTGATGCCTTTATTTCATTGGTGTCTTCTCGCTTACCTGAAGGACCCAAGTGGTTTCCTGATGATATGGAAACCGATGCTACCGATGAGGAGCTGGTGGCAGAGTTTGTTCGTGAGAAAGTTTTGCTTAATTGCAGGCAGGAGATACCTCACTCTGTTGGTGTGCTTTGCACGGATATTAGCTGGGCAAAAGATGGGCATGCTTCTATTGAAGCTACAGTTTTAGTAGAACGAGAAGGACAAAAGCGCATTGTTATTGGCCATGGTGGGCAGATGATTAAAACTATTGGTATGCAGGCGCGTAAAGATATCGAGCGCTTGTTTGGCGCACCGGTCTTTTTAGCCCTTGAAGTGCGCGTTCGTCCTGCATGGCGTCGTGATCAAAATGAAATTCGCCGTTTAGGCTATGACGCTGGTGAATAAAAGCTATGCCTCGTGGTCGTACCTTTCGCACAAAAGGGATCGTGCTTCATAAGACAAAACTAGGTGAACAAGATATCATCCTTACTTTTTTGGCTGACGATGGTTCGCAGCATCAGGCTGTTGCTAAAGGTGCACGTAAACCAGGTGGTCGCTTGGCAGCGCGCTGCGATTTGTTTTGTGAAGTGGATTTCTTGCTGGCGCAAGGTCGCTCTTTGAATGTGGTGGCAGAAGCATCGCTTATAACTTCTCACCAGGTGTTGCGCACCAATTTGGAGCATATGAGCTGTGCGTCATGTGTGGTCGAGATTGCACAGCATAGTTCTTTTGAAGATGCACGCGATAGTTTTTTGTTTCCGCTGCTGTCTCGTGTGTTATTAGCAATTGAGCAGGCACATACAACCGAACAACTCGATTTGATTATTACTGCGTATGTATTTAAGATTCTTGCCCACCAAGGATGGCGTGCTCAATTGGACGCATGCGTTGTCTGTGGAGACTCTGACGTGTCGCGTTTCTCGGCAGCTATGGGCGGTGTTGTGTGTGAAAGTTGTGCATCTCACATAGAGGGAGCCGAGTTGATTACACAAACAGAAATCAAATGGCTTGATGCTTTGTTGCATATGACCTTTGATCAAATACTTGCAGTTCAGATTGATAAACAAACCGTTTTATATCTAATTTCGTTGGCGCATATTTGGGCGGTTACGCATCTGGATTGTCGTTTGCGCGCCTTTGAATATTATTTGTCCGTGTAGCGATTTTTGTATATTCCCAGCTTTTGTAGGGAGTTTTTGTTATACTTCCTACGTTGCATTACCCAAGTTTCGTTACCACGTACCACCTACATGGTTACGCAGCTTTGGGCGTATTATCCAGCGGTTGCACGCCGCACTATGGTGCTTGCACCAGAAAGGTGGACAGTCTTATGGCTACCATCACAAATGAGCAGATTGTTGACATTATCAAGGAGTTTGGTAAGAACGAGAAGGACTCTGGTTCTGCACCTGTTCAGGTTGCCATTCTTACCACTCGTATTAAGAACCTCACTGAGCACATGAAGTCTCATCCTAAGGACTTCCACACTCGTCGTGGTTTGTTGATGCTGGTAGGTCAGCGTCGTCGTTTGCTTGGTTATATCAAGCGTAATGACATTAACGAGTATCGTGAGCTTATCGCTCGCCTGGGCATCCGCGACAACGTCCAGTAATTTGGCAAGTAGGGGCGCCGCACAGCGCCCCTTTTTATATGAGGCCCGTCTGCAATGGGGCAGGCGGAGTTAAGGGGAAATAAGATATGACAAAGGTTACCCACGAGTTCGATTTGTATGGTAAGCATTACGTTTTAGAATCTGGTGAGCTTGCAAAACAGGCAACTGGAGCATGTTTGGTTACCTGCGGCGACTCGACGGTTCTTCTCACTGCTGTGGTATCGGATGAGCGTAAGGATTACGACTTCTTTCCACTGACGGTGGATTTTATCGAAAAGATGTATGCAGTTGGCCGTATTCCTGGCGGCTATCTTAAGCGTGAGGCTCGTCCTTCCGAAAAAGCCACGCTTACAGCTCGTATGATTGATCGTCCGCTTCGCCCAAGCTTTCCTGAGGGATTCCGCAATGAGGTGCAGGTTGTAGCAACCTCCTTGGTTGCCGACCAAATTCACGCGGTAGATACTATCTGCATTATGGGAGCATCTGCTGCATTGGCAGTAGGTGGCGTTCCTTTTGAGGGTCCTTTGGCATGTGTTCGCATTGGTCGCTCTAAAGACACAGGCGAGCTTATGGTTAACCCTACCTATGAAGAGCGCGCTAACTCTGATCTTGATTTGGAACTTGCTGGTTCTGACGGTTTTATCTCCATGCTTGAAGCAGGTGCAGAGGAAATCTCTGAGCAGGATATGCTTGCAGCTATGGCATTTGGTCAAAAAGCTATTGCAGCATTTTGCGAGGAGCAAAAGAAGTTTATTGCCAAGTATGAAGAGGTAAACGGTCCTATTGAGCAGCGTCAATACATCCTTGATGAGCCCATTGCCGAGGTTCACGAGCGTATTTTTGCTCACTATGATGAAATGAGCGCTGCCCTTAAAAATGAGGACAAACAGTCTCGTATTGGTCGTGTTTCTGCACTTAAAGAGCAAATTAAGGCTGAGTTTAGTGACGAGGAACTTGAGGAGTGGAGCCGTGCCATTGCGGTGGAGCTCAAGGGTCTTGAAAAGCATGCTATGCGCATGATGGTTGTCGAGACGGGCGAGCGTGTAGATGGTCGTGTTGCCAATGAGGTGCGTCCGCTTATGGTGAAGCCTGATTATTTGCCTTTGGTTCATGGTTCTGGTTTGTTCCAGCGTGGCCAAACTCAGGTGCTTTCGGTAGCCACCTTGGGCATGCTTAATGAGTGGCAGCGCTTAGATACCATTGAGCCTGTTGAGGGTAAGCGTTACATCCATCATTACAACTTCCCTCCATACTGCACGGGTGAAACTGGTCGTATGGGCAGTCCTAAGCGTCGTGAGCTTGGGCATGGTGCGTTGGCCGAGCGTGCACTGCTGCCCGTTTTGCCTTCTGAGGAAGAGTTCCCCTATGCCATTCGTGTTGTATCTGAGGTAATGGAATCCAATGGCTCCTCTTCCATGGGATCTACCTGCGGTTCTACTCTTGCACTGATGGATGCTGGCGTACCCATTAAACGCCCCGTTTCCGGTGTTGCCATGGGCCTTATTCAAGAAGCAGGTAAGACAGTTGTCCTTACAGATATTCAAGGTCTTGAGGACTTCTTGGGAGATATGGACTTTAAGGTAACTGGTACCGAGCGAGGCATTACTGCCATGCAGATGGATAACAAGGCAACCGGTCTTACCTCCGAGATTTTTGAGCAGGCTATGAAGCAGTCCCATGAAGGACGCATGCACATCCTTCAGGCAATGCTTGATGAGATTCCAGCGCCTCGCGAGCACACTAAGGATACTGCGCCTACTATTATTAGCCTGCAGATTCCAGTTGATAAAATCCGTGATGTCATTGGCTCCGGCGGCAAGGTTATTCGTGGCATTCAGGATGAGACTGGCGCTACGATTGACATTCAGGAAGACGGAACTGTCTTTATTGCTGGTGTTGGTGAAGCTGGTAATGAGGCTGCAGAGCGTGTTAAAGCCATCGTTAAGGTTCCAGAGCCTGGTGAAGAGTACGTTGGACGTGTCGTAGGTATCCAGGCATTTGGTGCGTTTGTTGAGTTACTCCCTGGTAAGGACGGCTTGCTGCATATCTCTCGTCTTGCTCAGGGTCGTGTCAATAAGGTTGAAGACATCCTTAACGTTGGCGATGAGGTTAAGGTTAAGGTTCTTGAGGTAGATGACAAGGGCAAGATTTCTCTTGACCGTATCGATAAACCCGAGGCCCCCGAAGGCGCATCCAAGGGTTTTGATGGCACCAAGACGCGCAATGACCGCAACAACACGCGCCGTCCTGGTGATCAAGGATCTAACGGTGTACGTAAGCCACGCCGTCACCATAACGCAGACTAAGGCCATGTAGTTCAAGTTTTTTGGTATCACATTTTTAAAAGCTGCTTTCGTATAAGAGAGCAGCTTTTTTATATGTAGTTTTAAGCTGGTGCTATGCAGGCGTGAGCAGCATAAGAAATACACTCTTTTAATTGTGGGTATAGTGCAGGTAGTTCGATTAAAACTGACTTTCCATTACAATGAATAGGTTACAAAGATTGAACAGTTCAGCAAAGTGTTGCTGTGTTTTATAAAGAAAAAACCGAAAGGATTTACTACTACTATGGCAAAAAAGAAGCCACCTCTCAAGATTATCCCCTTGGGTGGTTTGGATGGCATTGGTAAGAATATGACCGCCTTTGAATATGGCGATGACATGGTTCTTATCGATGCTGGTCTTATGTTTCCAGATGATGATCAACCAGGTATTGATTTGGTTCTTCCTGATTACACCTATGTGCTTGAAAATGAAAACAAACTGCGCGGCATTATTATCACGCATGGTCATGAGGATCATACGGGTGCGTTGCCCTATTTGCTTCAGGATTTAGTTCCCAAAGTACCTATTTTTTCTAGCGCCCTTACGCTGGGCTTTATTGAGGGTAAATTAGCAGAGCATAAGATTCGTAACCCTAAGTTTCGTATAGTTACAGATGGGTCTCATATTGATTTAGGCAAGTTTTCAATTGATTTTTTTTCTATGACACATTCCATCCCTGGTGCTTTTGGCGTGTTTTTACAAACGCCTCAGGGTACGGTCATGCATACAGGAGACTTTAAACTGGATCAAACTCCTATTGATGGCGTTTTGCCTAACTATTACGCTATTACAAAGTTTGGTCATCAAGGCATAGATTTACTGCTCTCAGATTCTACCAATGCCATTCGCCCTGGTTACACCCCCTCTGAAGCCGAGGTTGGCGCCTCACTTCGACATATCATCAAGAATGCTACGGGTAAAGTTTTTGTCGCATCCTTTGCAAGTCACATTCATCGCTTACAGCAAATCTGTGACTTTGCCGTTGCATCTGGCCGCAAAGTTGTTGTAACCGGTCGCTCTATGATTACCAATACCAAGATTGCTCGTGACTTGGGTTATTTACACATTGCAGATGAGGACATTATTGACGCCTTCAACGTTGATGAGATTCCTGACGATAAAATCGTTGTGTTGTGTACTGGTAGTCAAGGTGAGCCTTTGAGTGCGCTTGCACGTATGGCAAATGGTGAGCACAAATCGCTTTCTATTACCGCACAGGATACCGTCATTATTTCTGCAACGCCTGTTCCTGGTAATGAGCGTTCCGTTCAGGGCATTGTGAACTCACTATCTAAAATTGGTTGCGTTATTTACGATAAAAGCAATGCGCTGGTTCATGTTTCTGGTCATGGTTCAAAAGAAGAGCTCAAGCTTTTGTTGGCCATGACGCATCCTGTTAATTTTGCTCCTGTTCATGGTGAAGCTATTCATGTGCGTGCCCATGCTCAGCTTGGGCGTGATATGGGAGTTAATCCCGATAATATCTTCTTGTTAGATAATGGCGATACCCTGGAGATGCGTGCTGGAAAGGTGCGTTTTGGCACACCGGTTGAGTCTGGCATTGTATATGTAGATGGTCTTCGTATTGGCGATACAGAACCAGCGGTTTTGCGCGATCGTCAAAAGCTTTCTGAGGATGGTATTGTTACGTGCTTTGTTGCAATCTCTACGCGCAATCGCAAGGTTTCAGAGATTGAAATCTCCATGCGTGGTGTTTCCTTTGCAGGCGATGATTCCTTGTTGTCTGGCGCGCAGGATTCTATTCGTGATTCAGTAAACAATGCTGCAAGCAGTAATGGTTCCTCGCTTGAGTCACTGCGTAAGACTGCTCGTAATAGCCTTTCTAATTATTTGTGGAATAAGACTCACACACGTCCAATGGTTATCCCGGTCGTGATGGAAGTTTAGGATTTTTCATGCCCAATCGCAGTTCAAACATATCCCGTAAAGGCAAAAAGTCCAACGCGAGTGCCAATCGTGGAGCAGGTGCTCGTCGTAATGATGCTCGTTTGTTTGCCTCAAGCACAGCCATCAATGACATCATTGGTGTTTTGATTGCTGTTGTTGCACTTGCACTCGCACTCGCACTTCTTTCTCCTTCAGATGCACCAGTAACTCATCTTACCGGTCAGGCGCTTATGCAGGGGTTTGGTGCGGGTGCTCTCTTAGTGCCCATTGCTTTGTTTTTGTATGCACTTACATACTTCATGTCGTCTGATGGGCCTATTTCTCATCGTATCGCCCTGGGTCTTACGCTCATTGTAGTTGCGGTTCTGTCGATATTATCGGTACTTGTACCTGGCATAGAAACTAACCCAGCCATAGTCTTCCAAACAGCCGTATTGCTCAGAGCTGGTGGATATGTAGGTGGCGGTGTTGCATGGGTATTAGTTTCTTTGTTAGGTAAACTGGTTGCCTTGGTTGTTTTAGCTGGTGTCGTGATTGCTGGCATTATTGTTTGTGGCTTCTCGATAAGTTCTGTGGTTGCAAATTTGCAGGATAAAGCTGCAGATTTTCGTGAAGCTGCCGCAATCAGAAGAGAAGAAGCGGCAAAGCGCGCAGCGCACAACAAACTTGAACGTGCTCAAGAGTATCAAGCAGTGCCGCATAATGCGCGTGCTGCAAGTAATGAGCCTGCAACTACCTTTATTGGAGCACGTAAAACTACGGTTATTAAGCGCAATGATGCTTCAAAAGCAGAAGAGGCTTCTACTCCAGCAACTACGGTGCTTAAACGCAAGAAAAAAAATGTTTCTCAGAATGAGACAGCAGCTGTTGGGGATGCTGCACCTTCTAACAATAAGCGCACGACAAAAAATGAAACAAGCAGTCCAGCGGCTATTCCCGGCTTTTTGCAAAACGCATCCGCCCAGGATCAAAAGGCAAAGAACTCTACAGCTCCAAAGGTGGATCCTCTGCGCGAACGTGCTGGTCAGCTCGATGGCGCCTTGCCACCTATTGACATGATTAAACGGGGGGAGCGTTCGGTATCTCATGCCGTGAGCTCTGATGAGCTTTCTGCAACAGCTACCAAACTTCAATCTACGTTGGAAGAGTTTGGTCTTGTGAGTAGGGTAGTGGGTTGGACTAGTGGACCTGCTGTTACGACGTTTAAAATTGAGATGGGCGAAGGTGAGCGTGTAAACAAGATTCGCAATCTTGAAGATGACATTGCTCTTTCACTGGCAGCAAAATCTGTTCGTATTTTTGCGCCCATTCCTGGAACCTCGTTGGTTGGTATTGAAATCCCAAATAAGGCAACGCAGCCCGTGTATTTGGGAGATGTGCTCTCTCATGTAACAGGTGGTCCTTTGGAGGCGGCATTTGGTCGTGACTCTGAGGGTGCTCCCGTTGTGGTAGATATAGCTGCGCTGCCCCACTTGCTTGTTGCAGGTACGACGGGCTCCGGTAAGTCCGTTCTTCTTAACAGCATTGTTATGACCATGCTGATGCGTGCTACGCCTGAAGAACTGCGTCTTATTATGGTTGATCCTAAGCGCGTAGAGTTTACTTTCTATGCAGGGCTTCCTCATTTGTATGTACCTGTTGTTACAGAACCCAGGCAGGCTACCAGTGCCCTGCAGTGGGGCGTGACCGAGATGGAACGTCGTCTTAAGGTGTTTGAACACTACAAAGTTCGTGACATCAAGTCGTTTAATAGGCAGGTAGAGAGTGGTAAATTGTCCGAGATGGACAATCCTCCCAACAAAATGCCGTACTTTGTTATTGTTATTGACGAGCTGAGCGATCTTATGATGGTTGCCGGCAAAGACGTTGAGTCATCTATTGTTCGCATTGCTCAGCTGGGCCGTGCTGCGGGCATTCACCTGATTGTTGCAACACAACGTCCTTCTGCCGATGTGGTAACAGGCCTTATTAAGGCAAACATCGATAACCGCGTAGCTCTTTCTGTTGATAACAGCATCAACTCGCGTATCATTTTAGATCAGACGGGTGCCGAGAAGCTTTTGGGTCGCGGCGATATGTTGTATAAGCTTCGCGGCCGCAAACCCAAGCGTGCACAGGCATGTTTTGTCTCTGAGGCAGAAGTCGAACAGGTGGTTGACTTCATTAAGGAACATCATGAGGCAGATTATCATGAGGATATCTTGTCTGCCGTAGCACCTGGAAAGCCAAGTGCTGGTGGGGCAGATGTTGCTTCTGATGATGATCCTTTGGTGTGGGAAGCAGCACAAATAGTTGTGGATTCGCAGCTTGGTTCTACCTCTGGTATTCAGCGCAGGCTTAAAGTTGGTTATGCTCGTGCTGGACGTATTATGGATATGCTTGAAGCAAAAGGGGTTGTTGGTCCTCCGGATGGTTCAAAACCCCGTGAAGTGCTTATTGACGCAGACGGACTTGAGGAACTTCGTGCTGCAGAGTCTGAGTATAGGGAGGTGTAGTCATGACATATCCACGCTTTAGTGAAATGTTGCGCAATCGCCGCAAACAGCTTGGTCTATCTATTGAGCAAGCTGCTCGCGTACTCAAGCTTAAGGAGCAGGCACTTATCGCTTTTGAAGAAGCAGACTTCACCTCCATTCCAAAGTCTGGTTATGCTCAGGGCATGCTTTCTTCATATGCGCGCTACTTGGGTCTCAATGCCCGTGAAGTGGTCGATCAGTTCCAAGAAGATTTATATGAGCATACCAACGGTGTTATGTCTCATGAGCTGCGCCGTCGCACACGTGATGGTGTACACGGTCGCGGTCCAATGGAGGCGTCAAGCTACGAACTGCCTATTGTTGGTAGGCGTTCAGCCAACACTCGCTTGCCAGAACCACCTCATTTACTGCCCGAGAACCCCTTACTCGGGCGAACGGGTTCCTTTGATACTACCTCGCAAGCGCGTTCACGCTCTGAATTGTATCAGCAGGGTAGCTCTGCCATGCGTAGCTATGATGACACTGCCACCAATATGATGTCATCTGCAAATACGTCATATCCGCAGGGCCGTCCTTATACCAGCAGTTCTGCCTCTTCAGCATATACAAGCCCTCGACGCTCTTCTCGACGTTCTCGTAATGCGGCTGCTTCACAAGATAATCAAGCTCGTGTCCGTACTCCACGTACTGGTGATGTGGTTTCTCGTCGTCCAGCGTCTGATCAATACACGGATGATTTGCGTATCGAGAATAACGCGCGTAGGTATGAGTCAGCTTCTTCTCGTCAGGGTAGACGTTCGTACCGCAACATTGCGTCAACCAATCGTCCTTCAGTCAAGCGCAATGATGAGCTGCAACGTAGACAGTTGCGCAATAGGCGTTCTAACACAACCCCTCAAGAGCCTGGAATACTTGGGTTTTTGAGTTACTTTTTCTCTGACAGAATTCGTGCCATGATAAGCATTTTGATAGCTTTGGCAGTGCTGCTTATCATCATAGTTTTTGTAGCGGTTCGTTCTTGTACTAATCAAGTAACCAATACCAAGAAAACCGTTGCTGTTTCTACGGCAACTACTGCTGCCTCTAGTACAAGTGCTGCAAGTAGTGCTGCAACAACCAGCGCCGCCGATACCCCTGCTGCTACCACGACGGCTCCCGTTACCGAGACCGTAGTAAAGGTGTCAGTGGGAGAAGGCTCAGTAACATGGTTAGAGATTACCAATGACGGAATCTCTGAGGTTGCGCAAACCGTCACAGGCCCTTGGTCAAAGACCTATACCGTTACCAAGGAAATTACTATTCGGGTTAATGACACTTCTGCAGTAAGCATAAGTAAAAACGGAGAAAACGTGCGCTTTGATGAGCGTTCTAATGGTGTAGGCAGCATTACTATCCAGGGCACCAATCCCAATGCTGCTACAACAGAGGCTGCAGATGCTAACTCTGACACCAAGAGCACCACTGCTTCCGACTCTTCGTCTCACTCGTCTTCGGGCACCCAGTAAAGGAGCATCATTATGGCAAAAGATTCTAGTTTTGATGTTGTATCTACGGTAGATATGCAAGAAGTTGATAACGCATTCCAACAGACCGCACGTGAACTTACGCAGCGCTATGACCTCAAAGATACAGGTGCCACAATTGAGCTTTCTAAAGCAGATGGCATCATTACGGTTCATGCTCCTTCCGAGTTTACTGCTTCACAAGTAACTGATGTGCTTAATAGCAAGCTTGTTAAACGTAAGGTTGACCTTAAGGCTGTTCGCTGGGATAAGCCTCAAGCTGCAACGGGTTCTTCTGTGCGTTTGATTGGTCATATTGTGCAAGGTATTGAGCAGGAACTTGCCAAGAAGATTTCCAAGGACATTCGTGATCAGAAGCTTAAGGTTAAGGCTACCGTAGAGGGTGATAAACTCCGCGTTACTTCTGCTTCTAAGGACGCTTTACAACAAGTTATTAGCTTCCTTCGTGAAAAGGATTACAATCAGCCTCTTCAATTTGTTAACTATCGTTAGGACTATGCCTTTATGCCATCTGTTTGTTATGTCACGCTCGGTTGTGCAAAAAATGAAGTAGATACGGATCGCATGCGTGCGCTCTTGCGTATGAGTGGCTATAACGATGCTACGGACGTTGAGGATGCAGATATTGTCCTCGTCAATACCTGTTCTTTTCTCGCCAGTGCTACGACAGAAAGTATCGAGACAACCCTCGAGCTTGCCGAAGATGCCGCTTCTGGCGTTCGACAAAAACCCATCATCATGTGTGGATGTGTTCCGTCTCGGTATGGCAACGCGCTTCCTCAGGAGCTACCTGAAGTTGCTGCTTTTGTACGCACCGATGAAGAAGATGGCATTGTTGACGTCGTTTCCGGTGTTTTAGGTATCGAGAAACGCTCTTCTGTTGCAGATCTTTCAGAGCTGGCTTTGCGTACGGTAGATGGCGCAAGCGCCTTTGTAAAAATCTCTGATGGTTGTGATCGTTTTTGTGCCTTTTGCGCCATCCCTTATATCCGTGGTCGTTATGCCTCAAGGTCGGCACAAGAGATTCTAGATGAGGTGCACACTCTTATGGAGGGTGGCGTTCGCGAGATTATTCTCATTGGCCAGGATACTGGTGTTTGGGGCAATGATGTAGAAGGTCCGTACGATTTAGCATGGCTTTTGCGTCAGGTTGGTGAAGCAGCACGTCCTTACCAAGGCTGGGTTCGTGTTTTGTACCTGCAGCCTGAGGGCATGACAGACGATCTTATTGCTGCTATTCGAGATACTCCTGAGGTTTTGCCTTATATTGATATTCCCATACAACATTGCTCAGGTTCTGTTCTTAAAGCAATGAATCGCACGGGTAATGCCAGCGAGTTTCGTAAGGTATTTGCTCGTCTTCGTCATGAGATTCCAGGTATGGTATTGCGCACCACAGCACTTACTGGCTTTCCTGGAGAGACAGAAGAAGACTTTGACGAGCTTATGAGTTTTCTTTCTGAACAAGAGTTTGATTACACCTCAGTGTTTACCTATTCACCTGAGGAGGGTACACGCGGCGCAAAGATGTCCAATCAAATTGACGAGGCAGTAAAACTTGAACGTACTCAAGCTTTGATTGACGTGGTCGAACAGCTTGGTTTTGCTGCCACTGCCAAGCATGTAGGCGAGCGTGTACAAGTTATTATCGATGGCGTTGAAGAAGGAGACCATGGTCCTGAGCTTATTGGTCATACCTGGTTCCAAGCGCCAGACTGCGATGGTGCTGTTCATATTGCATATGGTGAGGCAGCAGTGGGTGATATTGTAACGTGTGATTTGGTTGATTCGTTCTGTTATGAACTTATTGGTGAAATTGTAAACACTGCAGATGAGGAAGCATAACGTATGAGCACTAATTCTTCTTCCAACAAGACTGGTTCTGGCATTCGTTGGACTGCTGCAAATATCGTAACAACCATTCGAGTTGTTCTTATCCCCGCATGGATTTTGATGGCAGAACTTATTCCTGCCAAGAGCAATGGCACGGCAATTAACTGGGGTGGTTTTGCTGTTTTTGCCTTTTTTACCTTTTTGTCACTTACCGATAAAATTGACGGTTATCTTGCCCGGAGCAGGGGAGAGGTAACAGTTTTTGGCAAGTTTCTTGATCCAATTGCAGATAAATTACTTGTGGTAACAGGTATGGTTTGGCTTTTGGAGCAAAGCATTGTTCCTGCCTGGAGTATCGTGCTTGTTATTTCTCGCGAGTTTCTAGTTTCTGGCCTGCGTATGGTTGTTGCTTCCAAAGGCACTGTTATTGCAGCAAGTAACCTTGGAAAGTGGAAAACGGCCACTACAATGATTGCCTTATGTGGTTATATGCTTGCTCTAACGCTTCCCGCAGGCATACCTTGGCTCATCTTTTTTGGAACTTCCACCGTAAGTTTTTATAGTGCAATGATTCTTACTGCATGGTCCGGGATTGATTACTTTATTAAGTCTTGGAGTTCCTTAGGCGAGGAATAAACGTATGGTGGCTCTAACAGACTCGCTCAATCAAGATAATTTAGAACTTGCAGCACGTGTTGTTTTGCAAGCACGTACTACGCATCAACAAATAGCTACTGCGGAGTCATGTACAGGAGGGCTGGTAAGCGCAGCTCTAACATCCGTAAGCGGATCAAGTACTGCTATGCGCGGTGGAATTGTTAGCTATGCCGTCGAAGTAAAGCATGATGTGCTTGGTGTAGATTCTCAGGTTCTTTCTACGGTGGGTGCCGTATCTTCTGAATGTGCTCAGCAGATGGCACAAGGTGTTTCTCAAATCCTTAAGGCTGACGTTACGGTATCAGTTACGGGCATTGCAGGACCTAGCGGTGCAGAGCCTGGTAAACCTGTTGGTACTGTTTGGTTTGGCGTATGCACACCAAATACTGTTACGAGTTTTGTAAAACATTTTGATGGTGATAGAGCCGCCGTACGCCAACAGGCCGTGTACGTTGCGCTCCAGGCTTTACTAGACGGTCTTGCTGATTGTTAGGTTTATGTTGTCAGTTGTTTGGTATCTGTCATATGCTTCTTGCAAAATAGAGCGTACCCATTGACACCGAACAAGCGTTCGTATATTCTCTTTCATGAGAGAAGGGAGCCCTATGGCAAAAAGCAAAGGCCTTAACCGCGAGGTTCACGCAAAAACAACTGGTGAAGAGCGTGAAAAAATGATTGATACCACCACCGCAGAGATTGAGAAGCGCTTTGGTAAAGGTGCAATCATGCGTTTTGGTGATGGTGGTCCAGACCTTGAGGTAGAGGGTATTCCAACTGGTTCGATTGCCTTAGATGCCGCTCTTGGCATTGGCGGTGTACCACGTGGTCGTATCATAGAGATTTATGGTCCAGAGTCTTCTGGTAAAACCACTCTTTCCCTAGAAATACTTGCAGAGGCACAGGCACTTGGTGGTGTCGTAGCCTTTATTGATGCTGAGCATGCCCTTGATCCTGGCTATGCTGCTCGCATTGGTGTTGATATTGATGATGTTCTTATTTCTCAACCAGATACTGGTGAACAAGCTTTAGAAATTTGTGACATGCTTGTTCGATCTGGTGCCATTGACGTGGTAGTTGTGGACTCTGTAGCTGCTTTAGTCCCTCGTGCAGAAATTGAGGGAGAGATTGGCGATACAACAGTGGGTCTACAAGCTCGTTTGATGAGTCAAGCTTTACGTAAACTTGCCGGGTCTCTTTCTAAATCCAATACCACTTGTATCTTCATTAACCAGCTTCGCGAGAAGATAGGTGTCATGTTTGGTAATCCAGAGACTACACCTGGAGGTCGTGCGCTTAAGTTTTTTGCTTCTGTACGTATGGATATCCGTCGTATTGATGCCATTAAAGAAAGTGGAGAAGTTGTAGGCAATCGCGTGCGGGTAAAGATTGTCAAAAACAAGGTAGCCCCACCATTTAAGCAGGCAGAGTTTGACATTATGTATGGTACTGGCATTTCTAAGGAAGGCTCTATCTTAGATATGGCTGTAGATTATGACATTGTCAATAAGTCTGGTGCTTGGTACACCTATCAGACGGAACGTTTGGGACAAGGACGTGAAGCTGCCAAAGAATTCTTACGAACCAATCCAGATTTATGCCTAGAGATTGAACATAAGGTTCGTGAGGCTTGTGGCCTTGAGCTTAGTGATGAGCCTGTGGGTGCGCCCATATTGGATAAAGAATAACCACCGTGTCTTGTAATACTTTTTCATGGGATTGTGAGCTTCCAGAACGTACAACTGCTGTTTTGGGGGCTCGCAAACCTAAGGCACAGCTGCATATTACTTCGGATGCAACCGGCCAAGAAACACTGTATATTCCGGTTGCAGTTGCTCGTAAATTAATAACCGCTCACAAAAAAGATGAGATTGCTCCTCAGTCACGTGCTGAGGTGCTTTATGAGCTCAATCGCTTCTCAGAGAGTTGTGCTTTTTCACGACTTACCAGCATGATTGATAGGAGAGATTATTCGACTAAAGAAGCTTCTAACAAGTTAGCTTTGGATGGCTATTCACAAAAGAGTATTGAGTACGCTGTTAAACGTGCCATTGAACTTAACTTTCTTAACAATCAACGTTTTGCAGAGGTATTTATTCGTTCAAAGTTATCTATGGGATGGGGAAAGCTACGCATAGAGCGCGAGCTGTCCAATAAGGGCATTGATATAGTGGAAGTTTCTGGCTGGCCCGATGATTTTTATGAAGAGCAAAGTGAATCCGACCGTGCCTATAGTTTTATCTGCACAAAAGCTATCCCAGAAAAACAAGCCTATCAAAAGTTGATGAGAAAACTCATATCACGTGGTTTTTCTTATGCTTCAGCCTCTGATGCGGTCAAGCGCTATCTTCAAGAATAGTTTTTTCACATAATTTTTAATAAACTTCATGGATTACTGCATTTGCGCAGGTAGGTTAAATAAAAAGATTTGACAAGTTTGCCTTCTCTACCTACGATTAGAGAGTCATTTGAGTTTACTTACGTCTGCCATAGGTTGACGTTTTATATATGTTTTGATGAGTTTTTTGCCAACTATATAGCGGTCCTAGGTGCTCTTTTGACGGGTTCAATCCGCAAAGATTGATTCCTGAACTAACTTAACATATTTCTATAGGAGAGCAGTTTTATGGAACCGATTTCTATCTTGATTGGCATTGTGTGCCTCATTGCAGGCGCAGCGGGTGCCTATTTCATTGCAAATAGTGCCCACACCAAACGTGTACAAGAAGCACAGGCAAAAATTAAAGAAGCAGAAGATAAGGCCAAGCAGATTCATACAGATGCTCAGCGTCAAGCAGAGACGTCTCGTAAAGAAGCTGTTCTTGAAGCTAAGGAAGAAATCCTGCAAATGAAGCAGGCTTCCGAGAATGAAGAGCGTCAGCGCAAAAGCGAGCTTCGCAGCATGGAAAATCGCATTATGCAACGCGAGGAATCTCTTGATCGTCGCAATGATGCACTGGATAAGCGTGAGCGCCAACTGTCAAACTTGCAAGGTCAACTTGATCGTAGGCGCAATGATTTAGACGGTATTATCTCTCAGCAAACTACAGAGTTGGAGCGTATTTCTGCACTCACAACGGATGATGCACATAAGGAACTTCTTGACAGGGTTCGTAAAGACACCATCAAAGAAGAGGCTCAGATACTGCGTGAGTCTGAGACCCGTGTACGTGCAGAAGCAGAAAAGACGGCACGCAAGATTGTTTCTATTGCTATCCAACGCTGCGCATCTGACCAAGCTGGTGAGATTACCGTAACTTCCGTGCATATCCCTTCTGATGATTTAAAGGGTCGCATTATCGGTCGTGAAGGCCGTAACATTCGCACTTTTGAGCAAATCTCCGGCGTTTCTTTAGTTATTGATGACACGCCCGAGACCGTAGTGCTTTCAAGTTTTGATCCTGTGCGCCGTGAGACTGCTCGTGTTGCACTCGAGAATCTCATTGCAGATGGTCGCATTCACCCTGCTCGCATTGAAGAGATGTACAAGAAGGCAGAGGAGCTTGTCAATCAGCGCGTCCAAGAGGCGGGCGAGCAGGCTGCATTTGATTGCGGCATGCATGACTTGCATCCAGAAATCATCAAGATTCTTGGTAAGCTTCGCTATCGTACTTCGTTTGGTCAGAATGTTCTTCAGCACTCCATACAGGTTGCAGAGCTTTGCGCCATTATGGCTTCTGAGCTTGGTATTGATCCTACTCCTGTAAAACGTGCTGGTCTTTTACATGATATTGGTAAAGCTATCGACCATGAGGTTGAAGGTCCTCATGCTGTTATTGGAGCAGACTTTGCTCGTCGTTATGGTGAGCGTGCAGACATTGTGCACGCCATTGAAGCGCACCACGCTGACATTGAACCTAACACCATCATGGATCTTCTCGTTCAGGCAGCAGATGCCATCTCTGCCGCTCGCCCCGGTGCTCGTCGTGAATCTGCAGAGAATTACATTAAGCGCCTTGAAAAGCTCGAGACTATCTCAAATGCACATGAGGGCGTTGAGCGTACCTACGCCATGCAAGCTGGTCGTGAGCTGCACGTCATGGTAGAACCTCAAAAGATTTCTGACTCTGAAGCCACTGTTTTGGCACATGACATTGCTCAGCAAATCGAGGATGAAATGGAATATCCCGGTCAGGTTCGCGTTGTTGTTATTCGCGAGTCGCGTGCTGTAGATATTGCTAAGTAGGCTATGAGCACAACTTCTCAAAAACATACTGACTTGCTCGATTTTGTGGAAACACTTTCGGGCGATAAAACCCTTCGCGTTGAGGAAAACTTAGGCGAGGGGTTTGTCCGTCTGCGTGTGGCAGAAGCTGAGCGTCGCCAAGCTAAGCATGATATTCGCTGTTCAGAAGATGTCATTGTTGAGATGTTGCGCAATTCCCGTGATGCGGGAGCACGTCATATTTACGTGGCCACTACACGCGATAAAGATTTGCGCACGATTGTTATTCTTGACGATGGCCAAGGTATCCCTGATTACATGCATAAGAAGGTCTTTGACGCTCGCGTAACATCTAAGTTGGAATCAATGCATATGGATCGTTGGGGTGTGCATGGTCGTGGCATGGCGTTATATTCCATTAAAGAAAACTCCACTGAAGCTCATGTCATGTCTTCTGATGTGGGTAAAGGCTCTTCTATTCGAATAGTGACTGATACTTCTCAACTTTCTGAACGAGCAGATCAATCCACGTGGCCACAAATGGGCCTTGACGATGAGGGCAACCAAAGTGTTATTCGTGGCCCTCACAATATCGTTCGTACCTGTTGTGAGTTTGCATTAGAAGAACGTCCTCACGTTGCGGTATATCTTGGATCTCCTGCAGAAATAGTTGCAACTATTCGCGCGCGTGTTCGTCCCGAAATTGATGATTCAGAACTGTTGTTTATTGATTCCTTTGAAGCTTTACCCGTGCTGCATAGACTGTATGCGGCAGCTGATGCTGTTGACTTGCAAGAAGTTGCTCAAAGTCTTGGGCTGGATATTTCAGAACGTACGGCTCATCGTATTCTTGCACATCAGATTAAGCCACAGCGCAGCGTTGTTGCACAGCTCACACATTCAGCTGATACTGTCGGAAATCATGAGATAGATCTTCTTAAGGATCGTCGTGGCCTTAAGATATCAAACGATGACCTCGATGATTTTTCTCGTCTGCTTGAACGTGATTTTGAACTTATTGCCAGTCGTTACTACGTATCACTTGCAGGGCAACCAAAAATCAGAGTCTCAAAGAATCGTATTTCAGTGAGTTTTGAGATAGATAAAGGCGATTAACTGCATTTTTAATCTTCCGTTTATTTTGTCCAAACGGTATCGTAAAATTGAACGCGCATAAATACAGTACACACACGCTTATCTAAACCACTTTGCAGGAGTCGTACCCATGGAGTATCTAAAAGTATCAAGCAAATCTTCGCCCGCATCTGTTGCAGGTGCTATTGCTGGCATGGTTAAAGATGGGACTCCTGTAAACATGCAATGTGTTGGTGCAGGTGCTGTTAACCAAGCAATTAAAGCGTTGGCCATTGCTCGTGGTTTTCTGATTCCTACCGGTATTGATATTTCTTGTGCTCCCACGTTTTCTGATATTTCCATTGGTGGAGAAAACCGCACAGCCATCCGCATTGCTGTGTATGTACATCGCCTTGCTGCGCCACCAGCAGAAGCTTCTGTTGAGTAATTTTTTGTTTTTGGAGAGAACTTTTTAATGGCTGATTTCCCTGTTCTTGTGGGCAAGACCTACTCTATTAAAACATTTGGTTGTCAGATGAATCTACATGATTCAGAGCGCGTTTCTGGTCTGTTAGATTCTATGGGCATGAATGAGGCTTCTTCAATGGAAGAGGCTGACACAGATATTTTTATGACTTGTTGTGTTCGAGAAAAAGCCGATACACGTCTGTATGGTCAGGTTTCTTCACTGGTAAGTGCGCCTACTCCCGCGGCTGGTAAGCGTGTTGTTGCAGTTGGTGGCTGTATTGCTCAGCGTGATGGTGAAAACTTGCGTAACAATATCCCTAATGTAGATGTTGTATTTGGTACGCAGGCTATTCAAAACCTGCCTCACCTGCTCACTGAGGCATTCAGCTCTCACAACCACGCTACTATTTATGCTGACACAGAAGAAACCTACAAGAACTTCTCGACAGAACTGCCTAGCAATCGTGCTCAATCATTCCATGCATGGCTACCCATCATGACGGGATGCAATAATTTTTGCAGTTATTGCATTGTGCCTTACGTGCGCGGCAGAGAAAACAGTCGTGATATGGAAGATATTGCCATAGAGGCAGAGCATCTTGTTCATGATGGCGTTCGTGAGATTACACTGCTTGGCCAAAACGTTAATTCTTATGGTCGCAACCGCTATGGCGAGCCTCGTTTTGCAGAGCTTCTTCGCCGTGTTGGTAATACGGGCATTGAGCGCTTGCGCTTTACTTCTTCACATCCCAAGGATTTGTCCACGCAAACCATTGCTGCTATGGCGGAAACCCCAGCTGTTATGCCACACCTTCATCTGGCTGTTCAAAGTGGTTCTACAAATGTACTGCGCAAAATGAATCGCCGCTATACACGAGAAGACTATCTACATTTGGTGAACAATATTCGTAATGCTATGCCTCATATTGCTCTGTCTACCGACATTATTGTTGGTTTTCCAGGAGAGACAGAACAAGACTTTAACCAAACACTTTCTTTAGTGGAGGAAGTGGGCTTTTCTTCTGCCTTTACGTTTATTTATTCCAAACGTCCCGGTACTCCTGCCGAGAAAATCATGGATTCCACTCCTCATGAGGTAATCCAAGAGCGTTTTGAGCGGCTTACTCAATTAGTGAGCAATTTGTCCTATACCTCTAACCAAGCTGACCTTCATACAACCTCTGAAGTGCTTGTAGAAGGTACCTCAAAGTCAGATAAGAACGTCATGGTTGGTCATAGTCGCAAAAATCAAACGGTTCATTTCCCAGTACCGCAGGGTCAAGCTGCTCACGATCTTATCGGTAAGATTGTGGATGTAGAGGTTGATGAAGCACGTACCTGGTATTTGCGCGGCTCTATGGTTGGTGCCGCTCGATGACCATTCCTGTTGTCTGCATTGTTGGCCCTACGGCATCTGGTAAAAGTGCTCTGGCTGATGTATTAGCAAAGCATTTTTCCGTTCCGGTCATCTCTGTAGACGCTATGCAGGTGTATCGAGGCATGGATATTGGCACTGCAAAGACTCCCATCCAAAACCGTCGTGTAGAATTGCAAATGGTTGATGTCTGTAATGTGAGCCAAAACTATTCTGTTGATATGTTTCAAAAACAGGCACGACAATGCGTTGATGTCCTTTTAAACGAGCATCGACAGCCTGTATTGTGTGGTGGTACAGGACTGTATCTTGATGCTGTTATTGATGAGATGGAGTTTCCCTCAGGAGATGTCCAAAGCCCTTCTCGAGAGAAATATACGCGGTTTCTAGAGAAGCACGGCACTGATGCGCTTTATGCGCTCCTGCAAGAAAAGGATGCCGTAAGCGCCAAAGAAATACACCCTCATAACACGCGTCGTGTCATTCGTGCGTTGGAGTTATACGATCAAGGACTGTCATATGCTTCCATTCATGATGGTCTTCATGCGAGGACGCCACACTATCCAGTTTTGATTTTTGGACTTACACGCAAGCGAGAAGAACTGTATGCTCGTATTAATACACGTGTTGATTGCATGTTTGAACAGGGCTTAGTGGATGAAGTTCGTAGTCTTCTTGATCAAGGTTTACGAGATTCCAAAACAGCTTCTAAGGCGATTGGGTATAAAGAGATTATTGATGCGCTTGACGGGTTAACGTCACTAGATGAAGCACGTGACTTGATTAAGCTGCACACAAGACGATATGCAAAACGTCAGCTTTCTTGGCTTAAGCGTGATAAAAGAACAATATGGCTGTCTTTAGATGACATGACCCAGCAACAGGCTTTTGAGTACATCGTGCACTCAATTAAGCAATGGAAACAAGAACGGTGCCAACATGGCTAAAGCTCAACGTTTTAAACCCATCCCAACTGCACCAGTGCCCGAGCGCGCAATTTTAGTGGGTGTAGATTTTGGAAAAGGGGAGTGGAGCGTTGAAGAATCCTTATCTGAGCTTGAGCGATTGGCACAAACTGATGGTGCAGAAGTTATTGCCCGTCTTACTCAAAAACTTGATACTCCTGTTCCAAAAACATTTATTGGCTCTGGTAAGGCTCAAGAACTTGTTAGTCTAGTTACGCGTCTTGAAGCAGATGTTGTTATTTTTGACGATGAGCTTAGCCCTTCTCAACAGGCAAATCTTGAGAAAATCCTGGGATCACACACCAAGGTAATTGATCGCACGGCGCTCATCTTGGATATTTTTGGTGTTCATGCAAAAACGCGAGAGGGACGTTTGCAGGTACAGTTAGCTCAGCTGCAATACCTGTATCCTCGCTTGCGCGGCATGTGGAGTCACTTAGTAGGAGAACAAACGCGCGGAGGTATTGGTAGTCGTTTTGGTCAGGGTGAAAGTCAGCTTGAGGTAGATCGCCGCTTGGTAAGAAAACGTATTGGCATGCTTAAAGACGCACTAGCAGATTTAGACGTGCGTCGTGCTACACAAAGTAAAGCACGTTGGGAGTCTGGCGTCTGGCGGGTTGCTTTAGCAGGTTACACCAATGCAGGTAAATCAACGCTACTCAACAGGCTTACTGGTGCAGAGGTATATGCAAAGGATGAATTGTTTGCAACGCTTGATCCCACAACACGCTCACTCAATTTATCTGAAGGTAGAAAAATTACGCTTACAGATACCGTAGGGTTTATTCAAAAACTTCCTACCACACTTATAAAATCTTTTAATTCAACTCTTGCAGAAGTTAAAGCTGCAGACCTTATAGTAAAAGTTGCTGATGCAAGTGATTCTCATGTAGTAAAGCAACTTCAAGCCGTTGATGAAGTATTACAGCAAATTGATGCTCAGGATATCCCTTCACTTATTGTCCTTAACAAGTGCGATGTCATTTCTCCAGAACTCAAACGTACTTTGAGCGTTACCTTTCCGGCAGCTGAGTTTGTTTCCGCTTATAAAGGCACCAATATGGATGGTCTTCTGTATCGCATTGCTAAAGAGGCATCTGCAGGCAATAGCGTTATAACTGTGCGTATTCCATACGATAAGGGCATCTTGCTTAAAATGGTCCATGAGCAAGCACAGGTCATTCGCGAAGAATATCATGATACAGGACTTATTGCTACCATCAGCGTTTCTGCTCGTATGGAGCAAACCCTTGAACCTTATAAGATTATTGCTCAATCATGAGTTGATGAGTTGTAACAGTCCCAGCAAGAGCGGTTGATGCAAAACATATATGAGTAGTGCATGTTTGCCAATATGTTCTAGTGGCTTACATCGTAACTTACTAAACCACTCTGGTATTCCAGTTGTTTGCCAAGAGGTACAAAATGACCAGCCTGCAAAATATATAAGGCTATACGGCAACACGGGATAGTAATCTCCAGAAGTAAACCCTGGTCCAGGCAAGCCAAGCCAGTTTAAATAGGGAGTGGAATATAGCTGATAGGGAAGAGCATATTGAACTCCAAATAAGCCAATATGGCCTTCATTCAGATGTAGTAAGCATATAAATATAAGAAGGAGCAGCACACTTAGCTTAAATCCCTGAACTTTAATCTTGGTGTATTGCAGGATTCCAGCTATACCAGTAGATGCTCCAAGACAATAGATAATTCCAAAGCTTATGGGAGTATCGAGCGAAGCAATGCTAGTAACACCATATATAGTGAATGCAAGTATGAGCAATTTGCCAGAACGTTTGATGTTGTTTTTTGAATAACACACCATACATCCTGCAATGAACAAGAACGTCCATGAAATGCTATTACGCCAGATATCCTCAAAGGCACCGCTAAACCAAGGCAGTGTATTGTTAGAAAAGTTTGTTAAGTCATAGCACAGGTGGAAGGCCACCATAGATATAACAGCTATACCTCTCAAAACATCAAAGCCATAAACTCTTTTAGTTTGGTTCTCTTCCATTATTTTATTAGGAAATAGAACGAATGAGCGCAGTTACTCTACCTAAAATCTTAGGATCCTTAACATAAATGGGGTCCATGGTGTCATTTTCTGGCTGTAAACGAACGCGATACTTTTCTCTATAAAATGTTTTTACCGTTGCAGAGTCATCAATAAGTGCCACAACAATCTCTCCGTTATGAGCATCTGACTGCTCTTTTACAACAATATAATCTCCATCAAAGATGCCAGCGTTAATCATTGAGTCACCGCGAACGCGAAGAATAAACGAACTGTAATCACCAACGATACTCGTAGGCAAGGAGAGATTTTCTTCTACATTTTGCTCGGCCAAAATGGGTTGTCCAGCTGCAACTCTTCCCACAACAGGCAGAGAAATAAGATTGTTAGTAACATCAAGCGATACAGTAGCCAACTTTGCATGAGATGCTGGTTTAGATTGAGCATCTTCTTGCTCAGGCATAACGCCAATTGCACGAGGCTTCTTAGAATCACGATGGATGAAGCCATTATCCTCAAGATATTTTAGATGCATATGAACAGTAGAAGGTGATGCTAAACCAACCGCACGCCCAATTTCACGCACTGAAGGCGGAAAACCATGGGTTTGAGAATAGACACAAATGTAGTCATATATCTGCTGTTGACGTGCACTGAGCTTTCTTGTAGCCATTTTATCCTCCTCGGTACTGTAAAGAAATACTACATCTGTTCTAAAAAATATGCAAACATTTGTTCGTTTTTACTTGACAAGAACATATGTTCGTACATACTTAGTAACAAGAACATCTGTTCTATTTCTAATAGTGTCTGAGCACTCCTCTATAAATGACTCAGAAACCAACGGAAAGAGGAGAAGGATATGAAAACTGGTCGTACCTATGTTACTTATACATCTGATGGCTCTGCTGCATGCAAGCCTGTAATTACTCAGTTTACGGTTTATGAAGGAGGTCTTCATAAACCCGTACATGAGGTACAACCTACTTCTCGTCAATCATCTTCTATGCGTCAGGCAGTATCTGACAAATTGTTTACTATAGCTACTCTTAGCATTCTTATTGCGTTATTTGTTGGTACAGCACTATATGGCAATGCTATAGCGGCATCACAACGTACTGTTGGTTTTGACACTATCCACACAACAGAGATTTCTGTACAACCAGGAGAATCCCTTTGGACTATTGCAGCCAACCATGGTGTTGAGGGTCATTCCACAAAAGATGTAGTTACTTATATTTCTAACAAAAATAATTTGTCTAATTCAATGCTAACTATCGGTCAAAAGTTAATTGTTCCTGCATCAGCATAAGCGCTTTTGTATTGCTTGTGTTTGTAATTATAAATTAACACTATATATAGTGTTTCATATGCTTGTTTATGCTATTGTCCTTTTTGAAGAAAATCATTTTCAAAGATAAAAGGATGTGTCCATGCGTTGTCCAAAGTGTGGCCATGAGGAGTCACGCGTTGTAGATTCACGTTCATCCGATAACGATGCAATTCGTCGTAGGCGAGAGTGTGAGCATTGCCACCATCGCTTTACTACGTATGAGCGTCGTGAAGAGACTCCTCTTACGGTCATTAAGCGTAATGGTGTTTGTGAGCCCTTTGATCGTCAAAAACTCATGCGAGGTCTTATCGCTGCTACCGTAAAACGTAACATTTCTACGACTGAACTTGATGAGTTTATCGATAGGATTGAGTCAGAAATCCGCGATACCAGTAAAACTGAAATTCATTCTTCTGAATTAGGCAGTCTTGTTTTAAAGAAACTTCTTTCTTTGGATAAGGTTGCCTATGTTCGTTTTGCTTCCGTATACCGTGATTTCAAAGATCTTGAAGAGTTTAGTAACGAGCTGAGGAGCCTTTCTGATGAGCAATAATCACATTAAACTAGCCATCAAAAAGCTTGACCCAACTGTTGAGTTGCCTGCATATGCCTACGAGGGTGATGCTGGCCTTGATTTGCGTGCCAATGAAGATGTTACTCTTCAGCCTTTTGAGCGGCGCCTTATTGCCACAGGTTTAGCAATTGCCATCCCAGATGGCTACGCTGGCTTTGTACAACCACGAAGTGGCTTAGCACTGCGAGAAGGCCTTTCTATGGTTAATACTCCTGGTCTTATTGATGCACACTATCGCGGTGAACTTAAAGTGTGCGCAATTAACTTCGATAGCACACATCCCATCCATGTCAAACGTGGAGAACGTATCGCACAACTAGTTATTCAGCAGGTTCCTACGGTCACGCTTGTTGAGGTAGACGAGTTAGACACAACGGATCGTGGAACTGGTGGATTTGGTTCTAGCGGCGTTAACTAACGCCGTGGAATAGCCTGGTTACACAGGCCTTTTTATTGTCCGTCGTTTGACGTAGAGAGGGAATTCCTAATGGAACAGTTCTTTCACTTGGAAGAGAGGGGATCGTCAGTAGGACAAGAGCTTCGTGCAGGTCTTACTACCTTCCTTGCAATGGCGTATATCATTGCAGTTAACCCAGCTATTCTGGGTAATCCAGAAGTTCCGCTTTTGGCTTCTATTCCAATGAATGCACTTGTAACTGCCACATGCGTTGGCGCAGGTGTAATGACCATTTTGATGGGCTTGTTTGCAAACCGTCCCTTGGCCTGCGCCTCTGGTCTTGGTGTAAATGCCATGATTGCTGCTGCAGCAACTGGCATTGCTGGTGGTGACTGGCACGCTGCAATGGCAGTCGTCTTTATTGAGGGCATCGCCATTCTAATCCTGGTTTTGGCAGGTCTTCGCGAGAAAATCATGGATGCCATTCCTGTTTCTTTGCGTCATGCTATTTCCGTCGGCCTTGGCCTGTTTATTGCCATGATTGGCCTTGTAAACGCTGGCATTATTGTTCCGGGTGTTGGCACCATTGTTGGTTTAGGTGACATCCACAGTGCTTCTTTTCAGGTTGGCATGATTGCAATTGTAGCCACTTTGATTTTCTCTGCACTTAAAGTAAATGGTTCAATTTTACTTGGCATCTTGGTAGCTGTTGTTGCTGGTATTCCTTTGGGTGTAACCATGGCTCCAACAGGTATTGTTTCTGGTCTTGACTTTTCTACCTTTGCGGCACCTTTTCAGTCTGATGCACAAGGTGTTATGGGTATTGTTAAGGTTCTTACAAGCCCCACGCTTCTTATTTTTGCATTCTCCCTTATGATGTCAGACTTCTTTGACACCATGGGTACTGCTCTTGCAGTTGCAAAGCCTGGTCAGTTCCTTACTGAAGACGGCAATGTAAAGAATATCAAGGAAATCCTAATTGTTGACTCTTGCGCGGCTGCTATGGGCGGTTTCTTTGGTGCGTCCTCCATTACCACCTTCGTTGAGTCCACTGCTGGTGCTGCAGATGGTGGTCGTTCTGGCTTAACCTCCGTTACCACTGGTGTTCTTTTCATTCTTGCCGCATTTTTTGCGCCACTCATTTCTGTTGTAAGCACTGCTGCTACCTGCGGCGCTTTGGTATACGTTGGCTACCTCATGATGACTGAGTGCATAGAAATCGACTGGACAAGCTTAATCGATGGTTTCCCTGCATTTATGATTGTCGCAGGCGTATGCATGACTTACTCCATCTCTGATGGTATTGGTATGGGCTTCATCTCATATGTTGTAATTGCCTTAGTAACAGGCAATGCCAAGAAAGTTAAACCCATGATGTGGGTTGCAGCACTTGCATTCTTGGTTTACTTCTTAATGCACTAAGCACTACAAAGTACCACATAAGAGGCTCGGTATTCCGAGCCTCTTTTTTTAAGAAGAAAGGGGAGAGAATGGCAGGCTCACAGCGAGAAACCATTGGTGTTGATGATCGTGTTTCTGTTGCCCGTGCAATTCCTCTGGGAATCCAACATATGATGAGTATGTTTGGATCAACCGTTTTGGTTCCCATGCTCACGGGACTTCATCCATCAATTGCCATCATGTGCTCTGGCATTGGTACCATATGCTACCTACTCGTAACACGCAATAAAATCCCCAGCTACTTAGGCAGCTCATTTGCTTTTATTAGTCCCATTGTTGCCGTTGGTGCAACTCAGGGGCTTGATGCAGCTCTCTCTGGTGTTGTTGTTTCTGGACTGGTGTTTTTACTCTTTGCGGCAATTATTAAACTTATTGGCACCAGTTGGATGGATCGAATCTTACCACCAGTACTGGTAGCAAGCGTCATTATTGTTATTGGTATTGGTCTTTCCGCAACTGCTGTAAAAATGGCGTTTAACGCAAGTACGGATTCTTTCCAAACAATTGGAACAATTGTTGCAGGTATTACCTTATTAGCAGCAGTTATTTTCTCAAGCATGCCTGGTCTTATCGGCACCATTCCCGTACTGCTTGCAATTGTTGTAGGTTATATCTGTGCGGCATGTTTTGGCTTAGTTGATTTTAAACCAGTGCTTGATGCTGCTTGGATTGGTCTTCCACAAATCCATACCCCTCGCTTTGACTGGGGTGCTATTGCATTGATTGCTCCAATTGCTGTGGTAGTTGTTATTGAACATATTGGTCATTTGCTCGTGGTAGGTGAGGTAGTGGATAGAGATTATCGCTCGTTGTTGCCTCAATCACTTGCTGGTGATGGCATTGCAACTACAATTGCTGGTTTTCTTGGCGGGCCTCCTACTACTACCTATGCCGAAAATATTGGTGTTATGAGTGTTACACGAGTCTATGCTACTCAGGTTTTTTGGTATGCAGCTGGATTTGCACTGGTAGTTGGTGGTTTTTGTCCAAAACTTGAAGCTCTTATCGAGAGTATTCCTACGCCTGTAATGGGAGGTGTAAGCCTGCTCCTTTTTGGTCTTATTGCATCAAATGGTCTTCGTACACTAGTAAGTAACCAGGTTGATTTTTCAGAAAATCGTAACTTGATGATTGCTTCAGTAGTCCTTATTGTGGGCGTAGGTATGGAAACTGCTGGTATTGCAATTCCAGTAGGCTCGTATGAACTTCCCGGTATGGCTACCTCTGCCATTGTGGGCATTCTTTTAAACTTGCTGCTTCCACAAACTACCGAAAAAGATACAACCTCCACTGCTAGTGAATAAATTGTGTACAACTTAATTTTTGTAAAACTGGGTACAAGAAGGGAAGTAAAGAACCTAACGCTTACAAAGGATGTATTATGGCTGCTACCGAGTATCACGATCTTGTAATTATTGGCTCTGGACCTGCAGGTTTATCTGCTTCAATATATGCTACACGCGCCATGCTGGATGCAATTACCATTGAGCAGACCACTATTGGTGGCCAGGTTATTACCACTAATGAGATTGATAATTATCCAGGTGTTCCCAATACTACTGGTTTTGAACTCATGGATCTTATGGAAAAGCAAGCGCGCGACCTTGGTTCCAAGATCGTTATGGACAATATCGTTTCTATCCAGAAAGACACAGAGTCTGGCATCTTTACCATCACTGGTGGTTCTGCATCATACACAGCTAAAGCTGTTATTTTTGCTACTGGTGCAACTCCTCGTCATGCTGGTTTTGAAAATGAAGAGAAATTTGCTGGACGTGGCGTTTCGTACTGCGGCACCTGCGATGGCATGTTTTATCGTGGCAAGGACGTTTTTGTTGTCGGTGGCGGTAATACCGCAGCTGAGGATGCACTTTTCCTCACACGCTTTGCAAATCACGTAACCTTAGTGGTTCGCAAAGATCATTTGAGAGCTCAGCCCGCCTTGATTAAGCGACTTGAAGAAAACGAGAAGGTATCTATTAGGTATCAAACCTCCATTGTTAAAGTTGACGGTAATCAACTGCTCAATGAAATTACTTTCCGTAACAACGTTACAAATGAAGAAACTACCGAGAAGTACGATGAAGGTTCCTTTGGCGTCTTTGTATTTGTAGGCCAGCAGCCTGCATCTGAGGTTTTAGGGGATCTTGTAGAAAAGCTGCCTCAAGGAGCAATCATTACTGATGAGCGCATGGCCACCAAAACCGAAGGCTTATTCGTAGCTGGTGATGTTCGTGCAACACCATTGCGTCAGATTATTACAGCTGCTGCAGATGGTGCAATTGCCGCTACAAGCGCATCATCGTTTTTGGGCATTCCTGTAGATTGCTAATCTAGTCTGAGCTTCTCAGTTTTACACATCGCATAGTTCAAGCCAATAGTCATCAAAAACCTCATGATTATTGGCTTGCTTGTTATGGATTACTCATTTACAAAAATCTAAGCCCTTAAAACGGCTCTCAGAGCCTCAAAAAAGAGAAATGTATCAGCATCAAAAAGTTCATTACTTCGTCACTATGAGTAAGGTTGCAGGATAGTTGCAAAAAGCGCATCAAACGTGTCGTTGTATTCATAAGAACAGCTACCTAAATATGATAATATATCTTATGTAAAGTAGAGAGTAGCTACCTATAAGAAACCATATTTGCAACGCGCCCTACGATTTGGCCTACCCCACAAGAACTCATAAGCCTTATGCTTAGGTATCGATAGACTGTTCCAGTACATCATCTTCTGCGCAGATAGAGCGAAGCTGAGCTTGTACAGCAGTCTCGTTCTTCTCGTCCATCACAACTATAAGTCGGTCAAACGGCTCTATGCGTGTATTGCCAGATGGAATCAATTCTGTGCCCGCGCGATCAATCGATACAACTAACGTAGCCTCAGGCCATGCAATCTCACTAATTAGCTTGTGTGCTGCCAAACTCTCCGTTGATACAATATGGCTTCTTAGGAGTTTTTCAGACGCATGCATGCGAGAATCATAATCATCTCTGTTGTGTCGTCCAAGCATTTTGGCAAAAAGATGCTCATAGAATGCATCTATGTTCAAATGGTCTGCTACCAGATACGCAATAATGGAAACTAATACTGCCGATAAGAGCGAGCTAAAGCTGCCCGTCAACTCAAATACGAGCACTACACCCGTAATGGGAGCTCTAATAACACCTGCAAAAAGCCCTGCAATGCCTAAAGCCGTGTAATTTGCAACATAGGCATAACTTGTTCCCGTAAGTTCTGTAACTACCCTACCAAACATTGCTCCAGCTAGCGCACCCATAACTACCAGCGGAAATAATGTTCCGCCCGGAACTCCAGAACCAAATGCCAGAGTAGTAAGAAGATATTTTCCAATAAGAAGTACTGCTAGGAACTTAAGTGGTTCTACATACGGGTCTTGAAGAATCTCAAAAATGGCATCTCCGCCGTCTAGTAATGCTGGCATGGTAAATGCTACAACGCCAGCTAGCACAAAAGGAATAACATATCGACTAAAAGGTGCCTTATAGCTAAGTTTTGCATATACATCTTGCGCAAAAAACATGCCAACATTGTGCAAAGCACCAAGAACCCCAAGGTAAATACCCATAATAATGACAATAACGTAATCAATATGAGGTAAATTACTTACAAAATGGAGTGATAAAACGGGCTTTACACCTAAAACCTGGGATACAAAGAAATCAGATGTGACAGCCGCTGCCATAACAGCGGTTATCAGCGGTGCCGAGAAAATCTTTTGCATTTCTTCTAGGGCAAACATAATTCCAGTAAGTGGTGCATGGAATGCCGCAGCCATACCAGACGCTGCACCACAGGTGACTAAAATATGCTCTTCTCCCCTTTTTGTTTTGAAGAACCGCGCAATCCCCTTACCTGCCATACCACCAAGCTGCACCGATGGTCCTTCTCGACCCATAGAAAGACCGGCAAAGGCTACAAGCGTACCCTCAATAAACTTAGCAAAAATAATTCTGGACCAAGGAAGATTGTAGTGTCCTGCGACGTCAGCTTGAGTTTGAGGAATACCAGAACTTGCGGTATAAGGCTCCCAGCGCACAAGTAAGGAAACAATAAAAGCAAGAAGTATTAGTACGCCAAACCAAAGAGCAATAAGCACATAGTTTTGTGCAAGAGCGCTAATGATTGCACGGAGTAATTGCTCTGCATGGCTTAAAGCAAGCCGATAAAGCGTAACAAGAGCACCTGCAAAAAGACCAACAAGTGCACCTTTGCCAACAATTTTGAGTCTAAAACTACGAGAAAGTCTACGCTCGACAGCGGTTCTTGTGTCTGTTTGTGTGCTCACGTACCTCTCCCCTTGTAGCCTGCTTTCTACAATAACAAAAGACGCTGTTTGAAACCAAACAACGTCTTAATGACCATATATGTAATTATCTGTATCTATCTAACTTAGTAGCTTCCACCGCCATAAAAGGCCCACACGGTTGTCTCGCACACTCTACGACCTTCCGCAGGAGCATGAATCATTCTGTTATTACCAAGGTAGATACCTACGTGGCCAGCAGAAGTAAAAATCAAATCACCCGGATTAAGCTGAGAAAGGCTGGTTTTCCAGTCTCCAGAAGCCTTAAGCGAGCTAATCATTTCATAGGTAGAGCGACCGCGGCGCGTACCATAGGAGTAAACAACTAATCCAGAACAATCTACCCCGCCGTCACGATTGGGGTCAGAGCCACCCCACTTATACATAACGCCAATCAAGGAACGTGCAGACGCAATACCGGCACCAGAATAACTGTTATAGGTCTCTTTAGGTTTGGTCTGAGTGGTGGTTTTTGAGGTGGTAGTTTGCGTGTTTGACGTGTTGCTATTCGTGGTAGTACTGGTGTTTGTATTCTTAGTAGTACTGGTGTTGGGCTGTGAACTATTGGAGTTACTTGTTGTAGAAGATGAAGAACCAGCGTTATTGTTCTTGATAGCGTGTACCACCGTAGATACAGAAGAAGATTTAGAAGAACTTGAAGCTTGTCCAGCATTAGAAGCAGAGCTTGAACTAGAGCTTGAAGCTTCTTCTGCAGCCTGAGCTTCACTCTCAACTTGTTGTTGAGTTTGTTCATCTAAAGAGTTGAAGTAAGCTTGAGCCTCATCAACCTTCTGTTGATATGCAGCAAGTTTAGTCTGTGTTACAGAAATAGAAGCTTCAAGTGACTTTTTACGTGCTTCAAGTGTCTGGTTTTGAGAAGCAAGATCAGCACTGAGCTTTTCTACTGCATTAATGGCATCTACATTTTCTTTAGACGTCTTGTTCATGTAGTACAAACGATTAGCAAGATCTTCAAAACTTGAAGATTCAAAAATTACGTCCAAAACAGACCCATTGCCTGTTTTGTAATTGGAACGAGTTAATTGAGAAAGCGTTTGCTTTGCCTCATCAAGCTTTTGGCTTGTCTCAGTTATTTGTGCCTGAGTTTTATCAATCTCTACCTGCGTTTCTTCCATTTGAGCAGTCTTGCTATCAAGCTCGCTCTGAATGGCATCAAGCTCTGAACCAAGAGATTGAAGTTTATTGAGCGCTTGCTCTTGAGCGGTAGGCTCAGCCAGAGCCAGCGTTGGCATACAAGCCTGAAAAGAAAGAGCAACAATAAGACCAGCTGAAAGAGCTGTAGTTTTGTTAAACATACCGTAACCTTTCGTCGCGTGATAAAAACGCGTGCTGATAACTATACCCTCTTTGCTGGAAAAATAAAAACGCTGCCTCATATTTCATGAAGCAGCGTCCACATAAGCAAACCTTGTATAGGAATGCTTTGATAAGGCTCTTAGTCAACTGTAATAAGCGAGAAAATCTCTTTATCAAAATCCTTTTGTACAATCTCACGAGGATTAAGAAATGCTAGCTCAAGTAAGAATGCAAATCCCTCTACTTCAGCACCAGTTTGTTCTACCAATTTACCGCTTGCAACACAGGTGCCACCAGTAGCTACAAGATCATCCACAATAAGCACTTTATCGTGTGGACCAAGGGCATCCTGATGAATCTGCAGTTCATCAGTACCATACTCTAATGCATATGATTGAGAATATACTTCACGAGGCAATTTACCAGGCTTACGGGCAGGAACAAAACCTGCACCTAAACGATACGCAACAGGAGCGCCAATCAAAAAGCCACGAGCTTCAGCACCTACAACCTTCGTGATGCCCCTACCCATAAAATGAGTAGCAATGGTATCTACAGCTGCAGACAAACCCTGTGGATCTGCAAAAAGTGGCGTAACATCTTTAAAGATAACCCCAGGCTCTGGATAGTCAGGGATATCCACAATGAGGTTTTCGTACATAAAATTAGACACAGTTGTTCCTTTCGCTGAACACAGCCTGGTTCAGTGTACTACACCTTAGCTTGTATAGACTCCATTTGTTCGATTCGTGACTGATTTTCGAATAAGCGTACTTCTCAACGCGTTAGTAAGTGCAAGCATTTGGTCAAAAGCAGCATCAAACGCCGCTTGCCCCTCTTCATCTTTACTTTGGCGAGCCTTCCCATAACTAATAAGTGCTTGCTCAAACATAGTAGATTCACGATTGGCTGCTGTTACATACTGGCGTAGATTTTTAGGCCCAATGTTGTAACGCCCCAATTGCGATGCAATGCGAATGAGCGCAAAATCATGACCATCAACCAAGTCTCTACCATGAGGAGAACGTTTAAATGCAATGATACCTGCTTCTGCAAGCTGGCGCACAAAGCTTACCGAGACACCCAAAAGATCTGGCATACGGTCAATGGGATGCAAGCGATTAACAGTCTCTTCATCATCAATATCAAAGCGCAGCTCAATGTTTTTCTCGGTAGACTGCATAGCAGCATGCTCAGAATGCTTTAACTCTTCCTTGATTACAGACAGTGGCAAAAAACGATTCTTTTGCAAGTACAGAATGTCTTCCAAACGCTTAGCATCACGTGCTGAATACAAGCGATAACCACCAGGAGTACGTGAGGGGTTAAGTAAGCCCTCATCTTCCAAGTAGCGAACCTTAGACACAGAAAGGTCAGGATACTTGTCTTGTAGCTTTTTTACAAGCTTTCCAATCGTTAAGTAACCAGCATCTGGCATGATTATCTACCTTGCTATACGGGAGTATTGGTATGAAATACCATATAAAATGTACCGATTTGTATGGATGTTCCATCAGAGATTTGCGCCTGAGAAACAATAGCACCATTTACCCACGTGCCATTAAGAGAGCCTAAATCCTCAATCGTTGCAAAGCCAGAAGCAATGTTAGATAAGTCAATGCGAGCATGATGACGAGATACCGTCATATCGTTAAGGAACACACTATTGGAAGGGTCACGTCCAATAGTGATTGTATCTTGATCAAGCTCAAAAGACATACCTGCCTGCGGACCTTTTACAATGCTCAAAGAAGGGGTAACGTTTTTGTATGCACCCATCAAATCAGGCATAGTGGCATCCTGGGAAGGAATGCGAAACATCTTTGTTGCGTCCCCGTCCTCTGGGGTAGTAAAACCGTGTGCCATCTAATGCTCCTTAAAACAACGTGTAAGTGCCTATAATTGTACCCGTCTCATACGGTTTTTGTTAAATCTATACCTAAACTTTATGCCAGACGGTATCTCACGTGTTTGGAATTGATTGCTGAGCGCTATGAGGTTGATGTGTATATACAGCCCAACTCTTAAGCTTGTTGATGTTTGCGAATACCTACCGTATCTGCTGCCTCACGTAAGCGCATAAAAGCCTCAACTAACGTTTGAGTTGGTGCAGCCAAGTTAACACGCTCATAACAGCTGCCCTCTTCACCAAAGATATACCCTTCATCAAGAAAAATTTGAGCTTTAGTGTGTAAAAACTCCTCAAGCTCTTCTTGAGATAGAGGCCATGCAGAAAAGTCTAACCACATAAGATACGTACCTTCTAGTGGGTAAACCTTAACCTCAGGTAGATGTTCACTAAAAAGTTTAGAAAGCACTTGATAGTTATGCCATATAAGCTTAAGTACTTCTTCAAGCCATGGCTCACACATAGTATAGGCAGTTTCACAAGCCGTATAGCCAAATGCATTAAGCATGCCTAAACCAAGTTTTGTAAACTCAAGCTGAAACTTCTCACGTATAGCTTTATCAGGAATAAAAATGTTGGATGTTTGAAAGCCAGCAAGATTAAACGTTTTAGACGGCGCTGTGCACACCATTGCGCACGTTTGTTGCGTATCATCCATAAGAGAAAGCAGCGTTGTATGCTTGTGACCTGGCATGATAAGGTCATCATGAATCTCATCAGATATGATAAACACATCGTGCCGCGTACAAATATCAATGATGCGCTGGAGTTCATGCTGGGTCCATACCCTACCCACAGGATTATGAGGGCTGCACAGTAGCAGGATTTTATTTTGTGGCTCTGCGGCCTTTTGCTCTAAATCATCAAAATCAATCTGATACGTACAGGTATCCCTATTGTTAATGAGTGCATTATTAACAATAACGCGATTATTGATAGTAATAGCACGCATAAATGGATAGTACACAGGTTGTTGGATAATGACGCCCTCGCCAGGGTTAGAAAGCGCGCGAATGGCTGCATGAAAAGCTGGCACCACACCAGGAGACGTTACAATCCATTCCTTTTGAGGGGTCCAGCCATGGCGTTTGGCCTGCCACGTGATAACAGCCTCAAAATAAGAATCTTTGGGCATGGTATACCCCAAAATAGTGGTATCAAGCAGCTTATGTATTGCGTTGATGATTTCAGGTGGATGTGGCAATTCCATATCCGCTACCGAGAAAGGCACAATACCATCAAGCGAAGAACCTTCTGCTTGTGTATACATAAGGTTCCACTTTGCAGAACCTTGCCCTTTTCGATTGATTTTAGTGGTGAAATCATAGGAAGAGCTTGTACTCGTAACGCTATTCATACTGACTTCCATTCAATTATTGAGCAAGTGCACGGGCGCCAATAAAGTTATCTGAATCCCTACAAATCTGCCAAGCAACAAGCATGTCACGGGTAGCGCTTATGCGGTCGGAATGAGAAAGTGCACTCGACCAAGGGATTTGCTTGCGTTCAACGCTTTTTAGCGCATCATAACCCACTGGCTCAACCTCAGAAAATGACAAAAAACTTCGCCAAAAGGTACCTGCCACAGCAGGTGGCAGCAACACGGTATAGCAATCTTGGTCTGCAAGGGAGCTATGTACAACAATACTCATGGCACTATCAAGCATGAGGTTATTAACGCATCCTCGTTTAGGCAGCTGAACATCCTTTGCTATATAGTCGGACAAGATAGCAGTTGCTCGGGGCCCTGCAAGCTGAAATACTACTAACGAGGAAGACTCATTGCTTACTGAAGCATGTGCATACAAAGCTTTGCCATCTTGTTCTACGCACACCAGCCATGAAATCCATTCATACAGTAGTTCAAAGCGAGAAGATCCATCCAGCAGCAAAAACTCAGTATCTCCCGTGCGAACTACTAAAGGAACGCTGAGCAAAGCAGCATCGCCAGATAACACGGCTCCATACGCATAAGAACCCACTACGGGCATATTGCAAGCCACAGCGGCTTGTATGAGGCTTGGAGCATCTGTGCCGCTAACAAGCATCATGCCCATATCCGCAAGGTGCGTAAGACCACATGATGTAAGAAGTGCGTTTTTCTCGTCAGAAGCAGAATGGTACTGCATGGCTACTTGTGCGCGGTGTCTTTGAGCCATGACACCACCTAAAAGCATGTGCTCCTTACTAAGGTCAACATGAAGATTATTCTGAGACATGAGTTCACCTATTTTGTTAAGACCTGCTACTAAACGCTGTAAAAATGAGGAGTCGTAAAGATGTCATATGATGGAACACCCAATAAAGGAGTGCCAGCATGATATGAACAAATGGCAACCGTACGCTCACCCTGATACCAACGAGTTACCCCATACGCATCTTGCGAGGAAACTAATGTGTTAGGTCGATACTGCAATGAGCTGTAATTGAGCGCTGCCCCATCAAACACAATGCCCATAGCAGCAGAAGCATAGATAGGACACTTGAAACTAAAATTATATGCAAAGGGAGCCCAACGCACGACCATATCTTGCTCTGCCATGGTCTTCTCGCTCATATGAGCAAATCCCCAGTCAAGAAGTGCTGCACTATCTGCAAAGCGACCTTCATTTGTTTGACAACCAAGAACAGCTGAATACAGACGCACTTCCCCACGTTGTGCAGCGCCTAAAAAGGTAGTACCAGACTCCACAGAACCCGTTTTGATACCCAAAAGACCTTGATAGGTATCCATAAGTTGATCTGTAGATTTAAAAGTTCTGTTTTTATCCCCTATAGGAACAGTTACGGAACGCTTGGTAACAATATCTGCAATGAGCGGATAATAACGCAGAGCATGACGTCCCATAAGCACCATATCATGAACTGATGAATAATGATTACCTGCATCTTCCAGTCCATGTACGTTAGTAAAGTGCGTATGCGTCATACCAAGTTCAAGTGCTTTTTTGTTCATACGCTCAACAAAGGCATCCTCATGACCAGCCACAATACGTGCAATCTCTGTAGCTGCATCATTAGCCGAGAAAACCAACATAACGTCAAGTAAATCCGAAAGCATGGCTTGGTCATTTTGCTTATAACCAGCGGTTTGGGAATTGGGGCCAAGGTCTACCCCTGTCATGGTATAGGTTGCATTGAGGTCTACATCAGAATCTAAGGCTACCATTGCAGTCATAACCTTAGTTACCGATGCCAAGCTCATTTGCGTATCCTCGTTCTTTGACCACAACGTCTGTCCGGTGGAATCTGTAACTATAGCTGCTTGTGCCTCAGAAAGCTGTGGCTCATCAGATGCGATATTCGTGGCAGTTTCCTCTGCAAATGCGCTGGTAAACAGCACAAGACGTATGCTTATACCAATCACTAAGACGACAAGCAGAGCAATACAATATTTTGCCTTAAGCATGTGACAATGAATCCTTTTGATCTGAACGAGCTGAACGAATGATAGAAATACCAGTTTTCGTATAGATAATTGCCGTGATAACAGAACAAATAATGCCAGCATATACCGCAAGCATACCAAGAGGTGCTGGTACATCATTAAGAAGTGGCAGCCAAGATATGTTTACCAGCCGCAGACCCTGTAGTAGAGGAAGTCCGAGCAATAAGTCACTAAAGCCAAACATGAGCAATGCGGTGGTTACTTTACCAATAAACACAACGTCTACAGGACGACGGCGATACCTTTGTAGAACTTGAGCACCAATACCAAGGTAGGCATCTCGGCCAATCACAAAAATGGCAGTCCATAACGGTAGCTCACCCGTCAGAACCAAACCCAAAACACCAGTAAAGAGCAAAACACGATCCATAATTGGATCCATAATCTTGCCTACCCAGCTCACGGTTTGGGTACGACGTGCTATTTGACCATCGAGAAAATCTGTAAGAGCAGCTGTAACATAAAAAGCAAGTGCAATATAGCGATTTTCATGCGTAATAAATAAGTACAAAAAAATGAGTGTAAAGATTAAACGCGTGAAGGTAATGACGTTGGCAAGAGTAAAAACTCGTGTACTGGGATTGTCTGGTGTACCGACGGGACTGGTAGTACTGCCGGTCTGTTGTGCGGTGAGAGCATCGTAATCAGCCTTATTTTTAAGGTTGTTTTTGACACGTTCTTTTATGTGGCGATTCTTGACCATGTACTACCCTTGTAACGTCTGAATTACCAATACTACCTTACAGATACATACGGGTTAATCCTACCCCATCAACCGCTTAAAAACGCCTCCTTAATAAAGCGCACATACTCCCTAAGATTGTGCGGTCTGTAAAATTCATATATGCTTGATAGTCTTCTTGTAGTAAGAACAGGTTTTTGAGTTGAAACAAAAAGTTTTGCTTGAAAGCGCTCGCTGAGCATGGTAAGTTATTCCCTGTGCTCGATGAGCATATCGTACGGGTGGTGGCGCAGCTTGGTAGCGCACTTGACTGGGGGTCAAGGGGTCGCTGGTTCGAATCCAGTCCACCCGACCAGAACATGTGAGGTCAGACGAGTTGTTTCCCGTCTGACCTTTTTTCTTGCACCAAGGATGTTTATTCCACCACGTCCCTCGTAGGGAAACATAACTACAAAAGAGGCTCTGGCAGGAGCCCAAAGTTGTAAGGGTCAGAAAGACCAACAAGCTCGTACCAACGCGCCGCAAGCAAGTGTGCATAAGCATGAGGTTCGAGTCCATAAGCACCCAGTGCATAGCCATCGTTCACCTCAACAAGCAGCGTTCTCCCATCCCGTGCTAGGCCAAAGTCTACAGCGTAACCTTGCGGTGCATCCACATACGATGCAACCGCACGACGCACAACGGCGGAATCAAACGTAGCAGACCAGTTACCCCGGTACCTGCGTACGTCAAGGATTTGCCCCCCCGTACTACGAAGCACCGCCACTCGGCAATAAAGTCAACCGGCTCACTGCAATACGCCTCTGTGTCCTCGCCACAGGTTCCGCATCCTACAAGATCGCTGGTAGATCTTACAAGCCTACCGGTAAAACGCTTCTCTTCCACAGGCTTCACAAACACAGGCCACAATTCTGGATTGTTACTAATTGAATCAATAGTTGTCCTCCATACCCTGCGCCCGAGAAAGTTTTTAAGAGAGGCGGGGTAATCAATGGATGGAACGTTATGAACCGACTGTATGAAAACTCGGGACATACGAATTCCTTTTCTGCTTTGCTTTCTGCTTTGATAAGGTCATTGATAGTCTATTACAATACTGTGACAGCAAAAAGCTCCTGCTCAAACTAAAAGTTACCCAGCGAAGTTTGAGCCCGTACAAACAACTGGCTCCGTTCCATCATTCATCAAAGGGAGGCATATGCAGGCTAAACAAAGTAAGATGCCTCGTGTCACTCGCATAAAGCAGGTGCTCATAATTATGCTGGCAGTAATCGCTGGAATCGCAGTTGCGATTAGTGCATTCATCGCATATTTGAACTATGAGATGGACTATGCCGTGCACACCATAGATACATCAGTCTCGTCCAATGGCAGGTATACACTCGAGTTGCAGTCTGTGGGTCAGCCTCTATTCTTCTCGGGTGCAGACGCCCGTCTGGTACTCAAGCTTAATCAAAATGAGATAGCACATGTTGATACCACCATTAATGATGATGGAGCTCAAGTTCATAAGGAAAGTTGGCATGTGCAGTGGGACAATTCGAGCGTCACAGTACGACTTATGGGCTCGGAGCAGTACGATGAGCTTGTAACCATAGGCTTTGATGGCAGCATCTCAACCGAGCAAACAACTGAACAATATGGTAAGCCGCAAAAGACCCAAACTTCAACTGAAGAAGATACCAAACCTGCTACCACAGCTATTACCGTATATGCCACAAACCTAACAGCGCAGCCAACAGTACTATGGGAGCAGTTCGCATAAACAGCCATTCCAGCGCATGCAGTCCTACACCCATAATTGCCAGCTCTGTGTCTGCATAGTTCCAACCAAGATACTCGCCGTTAAGCATAATAAAGAAGCCATACAATCCTGCTATAGCTATACATAGGCCCACAAGTACTATGCGCGCCAATCTCTGACGTGCACGTTTTTGCTCAGCAAGTTGTTGATTTATTACTTCTAGCTTGCTCGCAAGTACACTAAGCTCGTTTACCTGCTGTTCTGGAATATCTTCACCAAGCAATATGCCAACGGACGTCTTTAGAACTTCTGCTAGTGCTACCAGCATCTCTGAATCAGGAACAGAACGTCCTTGCTCCCACTTAGAAATAGTTTGCCGTACTACATGGAGTTTAAGAGCAAGCTCTTCTTGCGATAAGCCCTGCGCTGTACGAACCGTTTTAATGTTGGTGCCAAGCATAGGTACTCCTTTACAACACTCAATTCCATACATACCCTTGCTAAGCAACATCGTAGAGATAACAGCTCGTTGCCAACAGCAACGTACAATAACAACGTACATTACCTGCGCTTTTATCTAATAGTATCCACTATACAAGTTGAAATACACAATACCTGCTTATGCTTGTTCAAATTGGCTTTTATACAAGGTGGCATAGACACCGCCATAAGAAAGAAGTTCATCATGTGTGCCCTTCTCAACAATGGTGCCATCATCAATAACTAAAATGCAATCCGCATTACGGATAGTAGAGAGACGATGTGCTACTACCAGTGACGTACGCCCTTGCATCATACAATCAAATGCATCTTGAATCTGACGTTCAGTGCGTGTGTCAATAGAGCTGGTGGCCTCATCCAACAACAAAATGGAGGGATTTGCCAACATAACGCGTGCAATACATAAGAGCTGCCGCTGGCCTTGACTTAAAAGCCCACCCTCTGCATCAAGTATCGTATCGTAGCCTGCGGGGAGCTGTTGAATAAACTTATGCGCATGTGCCATCTTTGCAGCAGCAATAATCTGTTCATCGCTTGCATCTGATGTGCCATAAGCAATATTTTGCTTAATGGTTCCACTAAACAGCCACGTATCCTGCAACACCATGCCAAATGCCTCACGAAGACTTTCTCGTTGTACATCAGAAATATCTTGATTGTTTACTAGAATCTGGCCGTCTGACACGTCATAAAAGCGTAGTAACAAATTAATAAGCGTTGTTTTACCGCAACCCGTCTGCCCAACCAAAGCAAAGGTTTGCCCCGGCAATACATGAAAACTCAAATCATGCAAAAAGGGTTTCTGAGAGTCATAGGAAAAAGCCACCTTTTTAAACTCAATCTCACCATTTTTACTGGTAGATAACTCATGTGCACAGTCATTCTCGATAATTTCTGGCGCATCAAAAAGAGCAAGTATGCGGCGTGCAGATGCAAAGGCCGTTTGAATTTGAGTAACAACACCAGAAATCTCGTTAAATGGTTTCATATACTGATTGGTATACGCCAAAAAGCTTTGAACCTGTCCGGCAGTAAGCACAGACGGAGTGCCCGTAAGTATACACATGACACCCACAACAGCCACCACCGCATACATGATGTTATTAACTAAGCGTGTAGTAGGATTGGAAAGCGAGCTTATAAATTGAGCCTTCTCCCCTGCTGTATAAAGAGTCTGATTAATGGCATTAAACTGTTTTTGCGCCGCTGCCTGATGCCCAAAACAAGCAACCAGTTTTTGATTGCTCATGAGCTCCTCTGCATATCCACCAAGCTCTCCCTGCACCTCTTGGGCGGTGGCAAAATGCTTTGTCGAGAAACGCGCAATAAGACTTGCCGCCACAACGGACAACGGCGTAATAATCACAACGATAAGCCCTATAGGAACAGATAAGCTCATCATAAAAGCTAGCGTACCCCCAATGGTAACAATGCCACTAAAAAACTGGGTACATCCCTGTAGCAATCCATCGCCTATCTGGTCAACATCATTCGTAATCCGAGAAAGTAAATCACCATGTGCATGAGCATCAATATATGACAGCGGCAAAGTTTTAAACTTTGCATATGCTTGGTTGCGTACATCTTGCACCGTTATATACGACAGCCTATTCGTGCAATAACTTGCTATCCATTGTAAAAGCGCTGCTGCAGCCATAACGCCTGCACTATAGGTAAGGAGTTCGAGCAAAGGCTTGTACGATACACGCGCAATGCCCACAAGCATATCTATACCTCGTCCAATAAGAATGGGTACATAAAGCTGCAGTATGACCGATCCAGCACTTGCAATAAATGCCAATAAGGCCAACCAGACATGCGGTTTTATTATTGATACAATCCAGCGTAAGACCTGTTTGACTGAGTATGTACTAACGTCAAGTTGATTGTTTGCAGCTTTTGGTCCTGACTGTTTGGATCCTGTAGTACGAATCGTTGAGATAACTCCTGTGGTGCCGCCTACGCTCGTATACGCATTGGCCATTACTGCTGCACCTCCTCTTGACTGAACTGCGACAAACAAATCTCCTGATAGATTGTGCATGTTTGCATGAGCTCATCATGCGTTCCGAGGCCAGCCACACAGCCGTGATCAAGTACTAAAATAAGACTTGCATCCATAACAGCAGATACACGCTGAGAAATAATAATGCGCGTTACCTGCTCCTGAAGCTCAGTAAGTGCCGTGCGCAACTGAGCATCCGTTGCATAATCCAATGCAGAAGCAGCATCATCCAAAACCAGTAAGCGCGGCGTATCTACCAAAGAGCGAGCAATGGTCAAACGTTGACACTGTCCTCCCGAGAAGTTCTTTCCTCCAGCTTCCACCACGCTATCGAGCTGACCAGGCATTTGCTCCACAAAATCTTTTGCCTGAGCCACGGCAAGGGTATCCCAAAGTTGAGTGTCTGTTGCCGCAGGGTTTCTCCAAAGCAAATTAGAACGAATGGTACCACGCATCAAAGATGGTTTTTGAGGTACATATCCCACTAATTTATGCAGCTGCTGTAAGGGGTATGCTTGAATATCAGTACCAAACAATTTAATAGAACCGCTGGTGGCATCATATAAACGTGGCAAAAGTTGTGCCACACTTGATTTACCAGAACCTGTACCACCAATAATGCCCAGACTTTGACCGGGCTGAAGAGCAAAACTTAAGTTTTGCAAAGCAGCAGCTGACTGTTGAGCGGCATCGGTATAGCTAAAACTCACATTTTCAAACGTAAGAGCTGGTGCGTTTGCATCAAGCTTTATGGGTGTATCGGTATGTGATGTAACGGTTAAGGGCGTCTGCAATACCTCGTGTATACGCATGGAAGAGGCAGAGGCACGCAAGAAAATAATAATCAGATTTGCCAAATAACCAACAGAAATGAGCGTAGTAGTCATATACGAAACAAAGGCAATTACTTGACCTTGCGTAAGTGTGGCGCTCAGCACCAAATCTTGCGCAATCCATAACACCACAAGTATTGCTAGGTACAACACAAAAAACGTGGCTGGATTAAGCAGCGAGCTGAGCTTACCTACACTAATGGCTACCTGTGCTTGCTCATGTGATGCGGCTGAGAAACGCTTGAACTCGTAAGCATCTTTTCTTAATGCACGGATAACACGTACACCTGACAAAGCTTCTTGTGTGATTTGAGAAACGCTATCTAGCTTGTCTTGCATCTTCTTATAAAACGGAATCGATGCATGCATAACGAGGTAAAAAATAAGTCCCACAAGTACGGTACTTACCAACACCACAAGACCAAGCTGAACATCAATAGACAAACAAGCAATGATGGAGCCTATCGCCAAAAGTGGCCAGCGTGTTACCTGACGTACTCCCAAGGCTACTGCAAGCTGTACCTGATTGACATCGTTTGTAATACGCGTAACAAGTGAAGCACTGCCAAAAAAATCTACCTCAGCAGAAGAAAACTGTGAGATGTGCTCATATAAGGCCTTGCGAATATCCGTACCAATGCCTTGGCTACACAGAGAAGCACATTTTTGACAAATAAGCGTAAAGCTATAACTTACCACGGCAAAGAGCAACAAAAGAAAGCCGAGCCTACTTACCGCAGTTATATCATGCGCATGTACGCCGTAGTCAATCATGCGTGCCACCACCAGTGGCGTGAGTACTTCAAAAACAACTTCAACCATCTTGGTAAGAACACCCAAGATAGCTTTTGAAGTATACGGTCCTAGAAACTGTTGTAGCAGCCTACGCATGATTGTGTTTTTCTAACGCCTCTTCGAGGGTAAGCCATTCCATTTCCAACGCTTCCACTCGTGTCTGTGCCTGCTCTAACTTTTGCTGCAGCTCTTGAAGCTTGCTAAAGTCGGTAGGATTAACCTGATGCATGGTCTGAGCACACTGACTCAGTTTTTCTGATGCCGTTGCGAGCTTACGCTCCACTGAGCTATGACGCTTGCGCAATTCACGCAGCTCAGCGTTAGAAAGCTTTTTTATTCCAACATCCTGTTGATTTATGGCAGCAGCGTTAGAACAAGCTTGGGAGTTTTGATTATGCCCGCCCAAGGTCTTGCCTTGTGATGCACTGACCCGCTCAGACGTTGCAAGCAGCTTAAGGTACTCATCCACGCCACCAGGAACATGCCGTAGCTGACCGTCAATAAGCGCAAATTGATTGTCTGTCACACGTTCCATCAGGTAGCGATCGTGTGTAACCACCAGCAACGTGCCAGGCCAGCTATCGAGAAGATCTTCAAGAATGGCAAGCATATCCGTATCCAAATCATTGCCAGGCTCGTCCAATACCAGGACATTAGGCTCATCAAGCAGCACGCACATAATGGCAAGCCTACGAGCCTGACCACCAGAAATATCGCATATGCGACTCATAAGTTCACGCGTATCAAAACCAAGACGCTCCAACAGGCGCTCAGGAGAATACGCCTTACCCTCAATGTAGTAGTTGCTCTTGTACTGACGCAGTACCTCGCTCACACGCCAAGTTTGTTTATCTGCTAAGGCATCTAGGTTTTGTGTTAAAAAACCAAAACGCACACTCTTGCCAATGCGCACGCTTCCGTGTGTTGGCTGAGTAAGACCGGTCATGAGTTTAAGTAACGTTGTTTTACCCGCGCCATTCTCGCCCAAAATACCGTAACGGTCCCCCGGACCAATAAGCCAATCTATGTGTGATACCACGGGTTTCTCTGCCTCAGGGTAAGAAAACCCGGCGTCTTTCATCTCTATAACCATCTTGCCTAAACGCGCAACTGCCAAGCGTTTGAGCTCTAAGGAATTGCGCAGTGGAGGGTCGTTGGCAATAAGCTCCATGGCAGCGTCAATTCTAAACTTTGGTTTAGAGGTACGCGCCTGTGCTCCATGCGCCAACCAAGAAAGTTCTTTACGGAGCATGTTTTGACGACGCTCTTCACGTACCGCTGCCTGACGCTCACGCTCTACGCGCTGCTGGATATAGGCGGAATAACCGCCTTCAAAAGGATCAATTACACCATCATGGACTTCCCACATGGTAAGGCAAACTTCATCTAAGAACCAACGATCATGTGTAACAACAAGCAATGCTCCTTGATGTTCTTGCCAGCGACGCTTAAGGTGAGCAGCAAGCCAACTAATGGCACCCATGTCAAGATGGTTGGTTGGCTCGTCCATAAGCAGAACATCCCAACTGCCAATCAAAACACGTGCTAAATCTACACGCCTGCGCTGGCCGCCAGAAAGCTCTTGCACCAATGCTTCCCAAGCTATGTCAGATAGCAGTGCCGATACAATCTCACGAATAGCAGGATTAGACGCCCACTCATACTCTGGCATATCCCCCACTACCGCCTGATGTACGGTAGCAGTATTAGCTAACGTATCTGTTTGACTCAAATAGCCAACCCTTACGCCACCGCGCCAGGTAACCACACCTTCATCAGGCATAAGTTCATGAGAGATGAGCTGCAGCAAGGTAGATTTACCATCACCGTTCTTGCCTACAATACCTATGCGCTCGCCTTCATTGATGCCAATAGTCTGCTCAGAAAAAACCTTTTTACCAGGCCATTCATGAGATATTTTTTCACAACCAACAAGAATCCCCATGACATAAGCCTCCTTAAGCAACACCGCGCAACAAGGCAATCTCTGCCGCATAGCCATCTAAAGAAGTATGCGGTGTTTCTAAAATCATCGGTAACTCAGCCACACGCTTGTTGCGCACCAAGTGTTTAAAAAATGACAATCCTAAATACCCTTCGCCAAGCTTCTCATGACGATCTTTATGAGAAGCACAAGGATTTTTAGAATCATTAAGATGCAATGCTTT